>JACRPI010000032.1 GCA_016214075.1 Candidatus Woesearchaeota archaeon | reverse complement strand
TTTGTTAATCCACATCAACAACTCAAAGGGAAAACTCCTGCTGAAGCAGCAGAGATTGATCTCCATTTAGGACAGAACAAGCTTCTTGATCTCATAAGATGGAGAGCAAAAATGCAGATGACGAAGAGATGACAATGTCTGTTTACGAAGCACTTGATAAACTAGCAGAAACAGGCTTAGTTACTGTATTCCACGAAGATAATAAACGACTTTTCCTCCCCACTAGTCCAAAAAAGCTCCAGCAGATAGTAGAGGATTTCAAAGAGAAACAATTGATTAAAGCACAGGAAATGCAAAAGGAACTTTCAGCAATTATTCCTCGTCTACAGGCAAAATATGAAAGTGTAAAAGAAAAAGAATTATTTGAGATTTATCGTGGAAGAAAAGCATACAAATCTATTCTAAATGAAATTATTAAAGAGGAACCAGCATGTTGGAAAGGTTTTGGTAATTTACAGGTTCAAGAATATTTTCCTATCGAGTTCCAGAAATGGTTTAAACATTGTCCGATTAGATTATTTTCCACAAGATCAAGCATAGTTAGAAAAAGATTAGAAAATGCTCAGAAAACAGCTAATGTCAAAATACTTTGGCTGCCTCAAGAAGTTTACATGCCTATTGTTTGGGTTGTCTTTGGTGATAATGTTCTTATCATTATTTATGAGCCAGATATCATTGTTATAAGAATAAAATCAAAGCATGTTATCACGACTTTTTCGAATCAGTTTGAATATTTATGGAAAAAGTACAAACAGTGATTTTTCCATTCTTCTGCTTTTTTTATTTGTTAGAAATACCCCGTTGCTTGCAACGGTTGGGTTACCACTTTTTTATCATCAAGGGTATTTCTAACATTAAAAATCCTCGTTAATACTGTGAAAACGAAGTTTTCATGCACAAAAAATTCATTTTTTAGTGCCCCGCCTTTTGGGGCGATTGGGATTTTTATTTTTTCAAACTTCCCTATTCCTTCTTCTCATGGTCCTTATTTTCAGGAGTGTTCGGGTCATTATGAAATTTTTTGACAAACGCGCCCATCACTAAAGAAAGAATAATGAGGAAAATAATGGATCCTAAAATTATCCAAGGGACATAACTGTTTGTTTCCGTTGTTCCTTCTGTCTCTTCGACAGCGTTTTCCTGAGCAGGCTCCTCTTCAATTGCTTCTTCTTGTTCAGCAATATTCTGCTCTTCTTCAGGAATTACTTCTTCTTCAACAGCTTCTTCAGCAACAATAGCTGTTTCTTGTTCAGCAACAATTACTTTGAATAATGGACTTTCAACAGCGCCACCTTTCTCATCATCTGCGGCAAAACGAATAGTCGTTTCTCCTATCCAATTTTGTTCAGGAGTGAGAAGTGCGATTGCCCCTTCAACAAGAGCAGTAAGATGTTCCCCTGCGGTTGCGGTATAGACAAGTGCATCATCATCAGCGTCACTAAAATAATGCTCTAAATCCAAAGAGTACACAGAATTTTTTGGAAGAGTGATAACAAAGTCTCCAGCAGTTTGGCTCTCAGTATCAAAGACAGGACTTTCCTGAACAGTCTCTTCAGCAACTTCTTCTGGAGCAGGTTCTTGCTCTTCTGCAGTTTCTTCATCGCTCGTTTCTACAGGCTGAACAACTGATTTTTTCTGAGAGAGACTGAGGAAGACCACATCAATCCCTTGTTCTTCAAGTTCTTTCTTAATATCATAAATATCAGTGTTATCAGTGGTTTGCATGTCGCTGATTAAAACGATTCGACCTTCTTCTCCATTAAGCTGTTCAGCAGCATAATAAAGTGCCTTTCCAAGATTGGATTGGGTGTCCAGAGGGCGAAGGTTTTTGATCACTTTCAGCGCGGTTTCGCTGTCTACATTTCGTCGGATTACAATAGGGTTTTTCCCCACAATCATAACGCTGTATATCCCTTTTTCTTGGATATAGGTTTGTGCGGCGATAATCCCTCGTTCAAATCGTGTTTTACCGTTTTCAACAATTTGTCCACTTAAGCTGACATCAAATGCAAGAATTGTTTTAAACGTGCTTGAGGTAATCTCAGGAACAACAATCTCTTCTTCTTGTTGTTCTTCGAGCTGTTCTTTTTCTTCTTCAAGAGAATCAATTTCTTCTTCAATACTCTCAACAACTTCCTGCGTTTCTTGATTCTGTTCGAGAGAGAGTGTCGCGATCAGTGCTTGCAATGCTTTGATTTGTTCTTCAAGCGCGTCAATTCGCTCTTCTAATGCTTTTGTATCGTCATCTTCTTCAGTAGGTTCTGTCTGTTTGTCAAGAAGATCTTGAAGTTGTTTTTCAAGAGCGCTGATTTGTTCTTCGAGCGCAGCGATTTGGTCAAGGAGTTTTTGCTGATCATCGCTATCATCTTGTGCTACTGCTTCAGACATCGCAAGAAGTTTTTCTTCGAGGGATGCAATTTGTTCTTGAAGAAGTTTAATCTGTTCTTCAAGTGCAGCGGTTTCAGAAGTTTCTGTTTCTTCAACAGCAATCTCTTCAGTTTCCTGCTCAGCAGTTGCGTTCTGCTGCGTTAAAAATTTGCTTGCGTCTTCTTTGTAATTATTGTAGAGGAAATACATGCCTGCAGTGAGACCGCCAAGGAGTAAGAGGAGCAAAAAGATAATCCAAAGCCATTTCAAAAATGGTTTTATTTTCTGCCATGTGGTCGCATTCCAGAATTTGTTCCAGAAACCAGCGATGTTGCTTTCTTTTTTACCTTTAGTTTTCCCTGTACTCTTTTTCTGTTTCTTGCGAAGCTTGAAATGCCAGACAAGGAATGCAAGTAACAACAAGATTCCTAACGCAATCAATGCAGTTGCCCAATTATAAAATAATGTGGGAAGAGTTCGTGCTTCTTCAGCGCTGTCAGATCCTGCAGCGACGCGCGCGTCATATTTTTCTTTGACAATAGGATATGCAAGTATTCCAATAAGGAGCAAGAGCAAGAATAGCCCAAGAAGTGCCCAAAGTAAATGTTTATGTTTGCCAGCCCAGGTCATCAATGGATGTTCTTTTCCGCCTTTTCCTTTTTGTCCTTTTTTTGTATAAAGGAAATAACCAACAATAAGGATTGCGAGGAGCACTGCTCCAAGCAAAGTAATGAGTGTCCATTTCAACAATGCGGGAAGTCCTTCATCAGGAGCGCATTGCTGAATCTCTACAGTAAAAGGAAGAACACTTTCAAGGTCTCCGCGAAGTGTTTCTGCTTTGAGCGCGAAAGAGTAGGTGCCGACAGGTGCGGCGACACTGTTCACGACAAGGCTTGTGGTATGTTCTTGGTCGCCTTTGAGTTTGATGTATGGTTCTGCCGCAGTAATCCAATCTTCAGCGTCTTCAATAAACACATGGTATTCATTGCTAATATCGCCAGAGTTTTGAATGTTCACAGGAATGACCGCAGGATCTTCTTGGCAGAGGACATAGGTCGTGTCAGCTTTTGGCGTGAACGTAACGATCATTGGCGCGTCTGAACTAAAGATAAGCGCTTCACCAAGAGCAATGTTATAGACATAACATGCCTGTTGAACGTCTAAGGCAAGAGGAAGTTCTGCTGTGTAGCCGCTTTGGCTTGTTTCAGCAACTAAGGTGAAAGAGAATTCTCCATAGATGGAACATGCCATGCGAAGGTATGCGTAAATATCTTGATGCTCGCCAGGAGCAAGAGTGACTTGATATTCAGAAAGATCATAGTATGCTGGATCCATATCCGCGAGCCAGAGGGAATAGGTTTCTGTGCTGCTGCCGCTGTTTGCGAGATCAAAAACATATATTCCGACGCTGCACGGGCAGGTTTGTTGAGAGGTGGTATACGCGTTTAATGCAATGTTAGGACACTCGCCGACAGTAATGGTTTGCTCAATAACTTTGGTGTCTGAATAGAGTGAGGTAATGGTGAGAGTATAATCAAATGTACCAGCAACGTCAGTGTCAGGAGTGATGTAATAAACCACAGTGCTTTCTTCGCCTGGTTGAAGAGTAGTTCCTTGTTGTCCAATAGAGAGCCACGATGCAACAGCTGCGTCATCGCTGCTTGCGCTAATATAATACGTATCCGCGACAGTTCCTTGATTACGAAGCACAAGTTGTTGGACAGTTGCTGCGCCTGCGCAAACACTGTTGTCTGCACTTCCAAAAGCTGCCGCGCTATACGCTGCGACAGTTGCGCCAGTGGTTTGGAAACTGACTGTTTCTTTTCCTGAAAGAAGTGGAAGTGTGCTCAGAAGCGTTATAGTGAGAAGTGTAAATAAAATAAAGAGTCTTTGAAAAGTACTAGAGCTCGAAGTCATCCCTTTGTTTGTCATCAGTATCCCCCAATATATTTGATTACTCGTCAGAGACTAGGGAAGTTTATTCTCCTTATAAATGCTACGAAAATAGCGAGAGAGAAAACGTTTTTGGATTGAACATTGGTATACAAAAAACAACAACAATGGCAGCAAACACGGCCATCCTCGTTCCTCGGATGTCCTATTCGTAAAGGAAATTCCCACACTTTGTATGGGAATTCCCTCTACACTCAGTTTGCGCCTTGTTGTTTTTTGTTAACTTCAAACACGCACCAGCAAAAGCAGAAAATGTCAGGGGGACCCATTGCCGCGGCAATGGGGTTATTTTTTAAAAAGAGAATACCAAGGAGAATGTGTATCTCATTGTAAAAAAGTAATCTTAAGAAAAAATCGAGAAAATAAAAAACTCCGAAGAAAAATAAAAAGAAAAAAATAAAAGAAAAAAGGAGTAACGAAAGGAAAAGCTACACGTACCTAGTAGTACGTTTTACTTTCTTTTTCGTCTTCTTCGTCATCTTGGCGTAATTTGTTGACAACAACAATTAATCCAAGGATAACAAGCAAGATAGCAAGTACTGCTAATCCTACCATAAGACCTTTCTTCACACTGTCAGAGCTGCTTGTTTCTTCAGCTGCAGGAGCGCCTTCAACATTTGCTGTTAAAAGCATCTGTTTCAAAGCTTCACTGCCTGCGCTTACTGTCACTGCAAATGTGTAGCTTCCTGAAGCTTCTTCATCTGCGGAAACAAACAAGTAAACAGTTTGTGTTTCGCCTTGACCAAGAACAACAACGTTGCTTGGGTCAATGCGGACGCTTCCCCAACTATCGTAACCGGAAACGCTAACAACATATGTTTTAGCTTCTCCAGCTGCATTAGTCAATGTAATTGGGTAAACTGCTCCACCTTGTCCAGCGGTCATGTCCTGAGCTTCTGGTCCAACGGTGATAACTGTCTTTGATTCAACAGCTTCTTCAGTTGCTGTAGCTTCTTCAGCTGCGGTAACAGTTAATGAATATTCTTCAGTAACAGTTTCATCGCCGTCATCGTAAGTAACACTTACTTCAACGTCGTATATACCAGCTGCTGTTCCGCTTGGAACTCTGATGTACAATTCTTCACTTGAAACGGAGTCATCTTCGTCTACTTCATCGAGGTAGTCAGAAGCGCTTAATCCAAGTTCTGGAATGCTTACTTTAACTTTAACGCCTTCATTGTCTTCTTCGTCACCAAAGTTTTCTACACGAACTGTAGTCAACAATGCTCGTCCTGCTTCAACAGTTAAGCCTGGTGAAAAGTCAACGTCTTTGATTGCAAAGCCATGTTCTACTGCTTCAATGTCAAGTTCGTATGTTTCTTCAACACAGTCGCCTGATCGTGGGCAGATATAAACACGCAATGTGTAATAATCCTGAGTCATATCCCAAGGGAAATCTAGTGTCAATCGCTCAACATAAGTTTCTCCTTCTTTGACTTCGTCAACATATTCTGTGTCACGGACGCGATCATTGCTGTCGTCATATCCGGTCAATTCTACTTCAACTTCAACTTCATCCATACTGTCAGAAACGCCGTCAGCGTTGTCTTCGTACGTGAAGTGAACTTTTACTTCAACGCCATCTTGTGGTCGTTCAAAGTTTGTTATTTCTGTGCTGCTTGATGGGCTGACTTCGTCATCGTCGAATTCAACTTCATCAATTACTATTTGTGCACTAACACTCGCCATTGCGAAAATCGCAACAAGCAAAAGCATTAATGATGCAAATATTGCTTTTCCTTTCATTTTTGTTACCCCCAATTTCCTCTATTTTTTTGTGAGTGTATAGAGTTACAAACCACTCTTTTAGCCTATGTATTCAGTACTCATATTTAAATGTTTCGTTGATATGAGTACACTACAGTGGTTACTTTCCTTCACTATTGTAAAGTATAGTCAACGACATGATGCAATTGAAAAAAAAACGAATGTCGTTGACTATTCCACCAAAGACAATTTTATTTTGTTCAAACAGTTATTGTCTTTGGTGATACTTGTTGATAGTCTATGCAGTGACAGTTTGTCATGCATATCTATTCGACAATGATATCTCGGTAAATAATACGTCTGACATCATCATCGCTGATTGTAATGCGGACATAATAGGTCCCTGGTTCAGTGTCTGCTGGAATGGAAATACTAAGTACTTTCACTTCAGCTTCGCCAGCGTCTAAATCAAATTCTCCGCTGGTTTCGTAGATACCAAGTTCCTGAATGATTGCGTTGAACGTGACCGCGCTTTTGTCAATGTCAGCAATGTTTTCAGCGCCAACCCATAATTCAAGGTCGTCTCCTGCTTGAACTCTGCCGTCATTGCTCATTGCGATACCGTCAACATAATAATGTCTGTTTGCGATGTTTTCAAGTTCATCGCCGACAGTAATGGTGACAGTGTCGCTGTCAGTGTCGCCATCTGCGTCAGTGACAGTCAATGTCGCGGTGAATGTTCCTTCGCTATTATAATAGCGTGCTGGATTTGCGGATGTGGAGCTTCCACCGTCGCTGAATGACCAGTAATAAGATAATGGTTCATTGCCTGAGCTTCCTGCAGAGGAGAATCGTACCCAAAGAGTTGGTTCTCCACTTGTCGGAGTTGCGCTCGCGACCGCGATTGCGGGAAGATCTGCTTCAACAGTGATCACTTCTGTGTCTGTTGCTGTCGCTCCTGTAATGTCTGTAACAATAAGTGTTACTGTATAAACGCCGTCAGCAGTGTACGTGTACACGGGAGCGGTGTCAGTGGATGTGCTTCCGTCTCCAAAGTCCCAAGCGTAGCTCACAAATGGAGGAACTCCGTTTGTGATTATTGCGCTAAAGCTGACTGGAAGTGGCGCGATGCCGCTTGTCGGGTCTGCGACAATTTCTACAGTCATCACAGCAGGTTCTGCTGCTTCGCTAATAATAATATCTTGAGTACATTGTGCAGTGTCGCCAGCATTGTCTGTTACGAGAACAGTCACTGGGTATGTATCTGCACTTGTGTATGTATATGTGGTACTCTCTGTTGTAGTACTGTCAGTGCTTCCGTCTCCAAAGTCCCAATCATATTGAGCAATGGTTCCATCGCTGTCTGTTGCGACTGCTTGGAATGTCACGACTTCGTCAACAGTTCCAGTTGTAGGGAATAAACTACAGTCAACAGTAGGTGCAATGTTTGTCGTTGTTGTATCTTCTGTGATGTCAATGTCTTGGCTACAACTTGCGGTTGCGCCAGCATCGTCAGTCACTGTAACACTAATCGTGTATGTTCCTGCTGCGCTGTATGCTTTCTGTGTACTATCAGTTGTTGTGCTGTCAGTGCTTCCGTCTCCAAAGTCCCAATCGTATTGAGCAATGGTTCCGTCGCTGTCTGTCGCGTCAACATCGAGTGTTAATATTTCATCAACAGTTCCTGCGGTTTCTAAAACACTACAATCTACTGTAGGCGCGCTGTTCACAGTCACTGCTGTAATTGTTGCAGTGGTTGTACAGACTGCGCTGTTGCCTTCATCATCGAAAACAGTAAGAGTAACTGGATAGACTCCTTCTGCGCTGTAGGTGTATGTTGGATCTTCTTCAACAGAAGTGCTTCCGTCTCCAAAGTCCCATAAGTACACTATAGGTCCGCCATCAAGGTCAAAGCCATACCCATCAAAAGTAATACTGTCGCCAAGTGTTGCGCTGTATGGTCCGCCGCAGGTTACGCTAGGATCAAAATCAGGGTCTGGAATTTCTGGGAAATCAATAACCCAAATTCGAACTGATGCTGTATCGTCGTCAGTTAATCCGTCATTATCTGTAACAACAAGTGTTGCGGTGTAAAAGCCATTCGCGCTATACGTGTGTGTTGGGCTCACGCCAGTGCCCGTGCTTCCGTCACCAAAGTCCCATTCGTAGCTCACGATAGATCCTGAACCGTCTGGGTTTGTGTCGTAGCTGCCGCTGCCGTCAAAAGTAACATCATAATCTAAACTCCAGTACATACCGAAGAATGAACCTCCAGCGTCTGCGACTGGTGGATATGTGGTGTCCACATCGTCGCCAGCAACATAAATAGTCAATGTTTCTGTTTCATCAAGGTTTGTGCTGTATTCGCAGTTGTCTGCGATACCGTACACAACAATAGTATTATCTCCGCCACTGATTGGTGTCCAGGAGAATGAATAGTCATCATAGTCTGTATCGCTGTTTCCATCAACATCGCTGAAAGAGTAATCAAGATCGCCATCTTCATCGTACACCGTCACGTCAAGTGCTGTGTCACGCGCGTCAAGATCTCCATCACTATCAACGCTGTTGGATAATTTGTCAAAAGTAACTGTATATTCTACTCCTGTTTGGAGTTCAGTAACAGTTCCATCTTCAATTTCTTGGATAGCAAGATTGTCAATTAATGTGTAACAGTATTCGGTATCCTCTTCAGAAACAATTTCAAATTGTTCTGCGCTGGATTGTTCTTCAGCGCTTGCGCATTGTGCGTCTGTCACATAAGTACTGACAGTTGCAACGTATGTTCCTTCTGAAGTAGGTGTATAACTAAACTGAACATTTTCGCTGTCTTCAGCTTGGATGTTCAATGTTTCTGTGTCAGAGTAAACAGGAATACTGATAGTGCTTTCAAATGCGCCAGCACCGATAGTAACTTGTTTCACAATAGATAAACTTACAAGTGTTTCTGCTTTAAACCAGTCACCGTAAGTAGATGTGCCATCGCCGTATGCGTAAATGCCTGAGTCTGAATATTGGAATGCGCTGTACGTGTCTGCTTCAAGAGCAGCTTCAACGTCAACATAAATTGGTTCGTTAGGCGCTGCGCTGTTCGTCACGCTGAATGATTGGATTGTGGATCGGCAAGTATCTTTTTTTTCAAGCGTCACGTCTGTTTCGCCAGTTGCGCCATTGCCTGTAAGATAAAATGTTTGATAATTCGGTAAATAACTGTCACTTTCTTCTGCGAATGCGTATGCGACAAACCATGTTGTGGAACTAACACCTGGAATGCTTAATACCGCGTCGTTTGTAGAACCTGTGTCATCATAATCTACTCTGCTACCATCAAGGGAACTGCAAGAGCTGTTATCACATTCATAAACAGAAACTTCAACATTATTGACGGCATCGCCATCTTCATCATAGTAATGAAGAGTGACTGTATTTGCTGCAAAAACAGAAGTCATACAAATTAAAAATAATGCGAGATATGCTGTTAGTTTTTTATACATTGTCGTTCCACCTTTCTAGTTGTTATTTTGGATCATTTGTATGATCGTGTCATTTCTTGTCATTACTGTCGTCGGAAAGACTTAGTGTCATAACTCCGTGACATGTATTTACTGTATGGTAATGAATATCTATTTATAAATGTTTCTATATGTATTCACTTATAAGTAAGAACTTGGAGAGGTTGTGTAATACACGCACCAGTGTGCTTTATTCGCCTTACACTGCGCATACACAATTCAACCTATTTTGAAATCTTTTTTTGGTAAAAATTTGAAAAATGAAAATGAGAAAAAAAGAAGAGAAAAGAAAAAATTAGTGTACAAGTGCTCCTGCAGCGCCAAAGCCAACTTCTCCTGCTTCAAGAACTGGTGTTGGGTTTGGAATTAAATATCCCCCAATCAATCCAAGACCAAGACCTGCAAGGAATGCTTCTGCTTCATAACCGCGTGGAACAAATTCAACAACGGTAACGTCTTTTGCAATAGGTCTGCATTCTTGTTCGCCAGGGCTGATAACGCCATCATGATCTCTGTCAACAGCGTACATACCGTAGAGCACACGCTCAATGCCGAAAACCATGCCGTGAGCAGGAACAATGATTCCATCAATGTTTCGTTCAGCAAGTGCAATAGTTCCGTCAGTTCGTCTTGTTGTTACTGCATCCACTTCATGTGTTCTAATGTTATAATTCTCCGCGTCATAGCGTGCAACAAGATGTTGTCCGGGTTGGATCTTCACTCTGTTCATGCTTGTTTCGTCAGGAACAACAATAGTTCGTCTTCCTTCCTGAACAGTGTTTGCGCCAACAATAAAGAGTTCTTCGTAAAGAACTGGTTTACAGTTTGTTGTGCAAGGATCTGTTGGAGCGCATGGATCTCGTGGTGCGCAAGGATCATCTTTCTTGTTTGTTCCAAAGCCATCAGTTCCAAGAACTGCAAAATCTGCGCCGACATGTTTGCCTGCTTCATATTGTATGATTCCTTTAACTACATGTGTTTGTTTCCATTTTGGATGAAACATGCCTCCTTCAGTAAATTCAAGATCGCTGTTTGTCCATGCTTCAATTTCTGCTGAAGGATAAACAAATGGCGTTCCTTTTGTGCCAACAACAGTGAAGACATCATAAGATGGTCCTTCGGAAAATCCTGGGATCTTCAATGTTTGTGTACAATCTGTGCCAGCGACTGGAACACTGACTGTTCCTCGTGTGTAAAGAATATATTTTCCATCGCCAGGAAGACTTGCAAGAAGGTCAAAATCTTTTTCTTCCATTCTATAATCAATTTCAACGCCATTCAATGGTTTTGGTTTTTGGAATGCTGCTCTATATTGTTTAATCATAAGATCATCGCGTGGATCCATTTGACTTGCTTCAGTCGCTGGTGAAACAACGTACTGTACTGTATAGCCGCAAACAGGTAATTCTTTTCCTGTCGCGACGCTTTTAACGCTGACATCTGCTCGGTGAGGAAGTTCATCACTGCCAACACGAACAACAACTGAACCATCTGTCTGATTTGGAATTAAATTAACGCCAGCAGAAACAGTGATTTTTTCAAGTCCAGCAGGTGCTCCTGGGAATTCATAAGCCATTGGTCGTTCTTTTCGTGCTGTTGTTGCATCTGCAGTTGGAGAATATGATCCAATCGCTGTTGCAAGTGCTGCTACCGTATATGTTGTTGCTTTGTATGTCATTGTTGTTTACCTCACTATACTAGTCGTAATTCTAATGCTGCTTGTTGTTGTCTCTCGAATGCGCGAAGTACTTCGTCATCGATGTAATATGTTTCTTGGTAATAATGACCAAGATTGTACACTAATGGATCTGCTGGAGCAGATCCTGCGTCAACATCAAATGGATCTACTGGATCACTGAGTGTTCCGCTAGGAGCTCCTGTTGGTGCAGGCACTGCTGGAGCAACGCCGTCAAAAGGATTTGGTGTTGCGTCAAGTGTTCCTCCTGGAGCGCTAAGAGGCGCTGCTGCGTCAGGAGTGTATCCAAATGGATTGAGTGTTGCGTCAACACTTCCAGGAACTGCGTCTACAGGTGTTCCTGAAACATCGCTTGGCATATAACCAAATGTATTGACGACTGTATCAAGTGTTCCTGCTGGAACAAATCCACTGCTTGTCATAACAGGTGCGCCGTCAGGGCATGGGCCTGCTTTTGTATCTACAACGCCGACAGGTAAATAATATTCCTTGTCGCATGCTGTTTTGCATGGTCCGCAATCGTCTTTTGGAACGTCAGTATGTTTTGGTGCAGGTGTTGCATCAGCTGATCCATCGCAATCAACATAATGTGGTGCGACGTGTGTTGGAACAGATCCTTCAAACACTGCTTCTTTTGGAATAACAACATGGTTTCCGTGCGTATAGCTTGCTAAGTCTTCAAGACCAAGTTTGCCATCTTCGCAGTGGGTTACTTCTGCCCAAGTGACTTGGATGTCATCACCGTTGTATGCTGCGAATTCTTTTGGAATTTCGAAGTGGCCAGATGCGTCAACATCAACAAGGACTCGATAATCGAGTGCTTTTGCGTCAGTGTAATGTTCAAGCATGACAACAGTGTTGTCGACGTTGAAATCGCATGGTGTATGTTCATCATACACACCATTCAATGAAACGCTTCCGCCTTTCCAATGATCAAGAGTTAATCCTTGTTCGTGTCCTGCTTCAGGTTTCAAAGGTGTGGTGTGATAGTCATAGACTTCGCGGAGTTCAACGCCTTTGCTGATATTTTTACCATAGCTGAAGCGTTCTTTAACACAGTCTTCGAGTTCGCTTGGTGTTTTTGGTTCATCAGGATCAACAGGACAAACAGGGGGCTCGTCAGGATCAACTGTGCTTTCACAATTTCCTATGGTGTAGGTGTGTTCAACAAGCTGTGAGGTGCTGTTTCCAGCTGCGTCAGTTGCGGTCAATAAAACTTTGTAGTCTCCAGAGTCATTAATAGTGAATGATCCATTTCCTTCAACAACATCTTTTCCGAAAACATTAATATCAGTAATTCCATCTTGATGGACAGTTGCATCTTGTAATGCTGTAACAGAACTTGGAACTCCTAAAAGTTTTGCTTGTAATGCGTCTTGCGCGTCGCCAGCAGTGTATAATTCAGCGACAACTTTTTCAACATCTTTATTGTCCGCTGCTGTGAAACTGAATTCTACTTTGTCTCCTTTGCAGAGATCAGTTTTTGTGGAATATTCTATTTTGTCGATGGATGGTGCTTCAGTATCATTTGTTGATGAAACCATACCTACACCATTGGATAAAACACCTCCTACTACTCCAAGGAGCGATGCAATATCAAACGTTGCAGAAGCTGCTTCATACTTCTCAGCAGAACGAATATCATTCTGAATTTGTGTTGCTAAAGTAGGGTCTATGCCGCCAGTTTGCAGAACATCTTCAAGTTGTCGCTGTTTATCGCGAGCATTTTGTCTTTTTCTGTTTGCAATATAACGGGTAATTGCACTTCCTGCTAATGTTCCTGTAACCCATCCTACTGCGAGTGTTGCAGTTGCTAAGGAAGCTGTTGCGCTGTATGCTGCGAGACCACTGAGTTTTCCGGTCATCTGTGCAAAATTTTGAAGACCGTCTTCCGATGTAATATAGTCAGATGCGCTACGTCGTGCAACATGAGAAATTCCTGAACCTATAAGCCCTGCTGCTATTTGTCCGCCTTTTGCTGCGGCATATGCGCCAACTGCACCAAGTGCGAGTCCTGAACCAGCAATTGCGCCTGTGACAAGTGCACCATCTCGAATAACTGCAAGAACTCCTTCAGGGATTCTTTGTAAATAAGTTTGTGGGCGTTTCCAGCTTAATGGCTGCTGATATGCTGCACGGACATCATCAGGTGTTGGTGTTCTGTATGTAGGTGCTCCAGGTGTTGCTGGGGCAGCAGGTGCTGTATAACCATAAGGTGTAGGGACTGGTGTTTGAATATCTACTTCACCAACATATCCTAACTCAATAGAAAGTTGCTCGAGTGTTCCTCGGGAAACATGATAGCGTCGCTGACCTATAATTTTCCCAGCTTCAGCTGCGGTCAATTTTCGTTTTGTTGTGACAAGGAGTCCTGGATTGGTAGGGTGCGGTGCAACAACTTCATTTTGCACGCGCTGTAATTCTTTGTATAAATCATCAAGTCCTTTTGCAACTTCTCGTTGTTTATCACGATGATAAAAGCAATCTCTCAGTGGGAGGTATTGTGCAATCATTGCCCCGAGGTTATAACCAGGTGATGTTGCTGTTGCAGGATCAAAGGGAGTTACAGCAAGATGATCCAAGGTAGGATCTGCAGCAGTATTTGGTGCTACACTTGCGCCGCCGACGAGTGAGGGAGTCTGTCTGTGATATCGTGTTATGTTCTGAGCAGTGTCTAAATCATAGCGTCGAAGAAGGTCACCAGTTTCAATTGCACGTTGTAATCCTTCAACATCTATAGATCCAGATTTTTCTAAAAATGCTTCTCGGTTTCCTGCTCGTGTAAATGCCATGTTTTGTTCACCTTAGTTGTTACTATAACTTTTATTCTTGTAATTACTTGGTAGTGAAAACTAAGTTATATTTAAATGTTTCGGTCAAATCACTACTTTAAAGTGATGCCATAAATTTCTCGAATATTATAATCTACACGACCAAGGCCGAGGTCGCTTACTTTTGAGTATTCCGCGCCTGCAAGGAAAAATGGGAGCTGACGTGAAAAAGCAGCTTTTTCATCAGAGCCCATTTTTTTGGTATACAGTTCTAAGAAGTGCTCTACTCCATTCCTAAAGAGAGGTAAGGGAACAACATCAGCCATATGTGTGTATGCATTTGAAATAAGCAGTGCTGCATCTTGACTTGGCAAACCAGAATCAGCGTTGTTAAAATCAATACAGTAAAGTTCTGCCCCAGTATCATAAAAAACAGCAATGCTCTGGTCACCATGGATAAAACGTTGTGTTCTTCCAGTTGGTACAGACGCTCCACACTCAAGATATTCTTTAATCCTTCTATATGCGGGGTCAGCCGATTTAGTATTATCTTCTCTAATCATGTTTAGATATAAACTATATTGAACATTTGTTGTTAAAGGAGCATCTGCTCGGTCATGTATTCTTATTTCATGTAATTCAGCTGCAAAAGATGCAATTCTTTCCATGTACTCAACAAATTTTGTGGGGTTTTGTGCAACAATAGAAGGGACACTTCTTCCTTGAACAAGTTCCATAACAATGATACCAGAAGTAGGATCATAAGCGAGGGGAAGCGGTACTCTATAGTGGTCTTGAAACTGCGGACTTGTTGCTAGTAGTTCAAGAGTAGAAAATTCAGTTTTTGCGCGTTGGAGGGTTATTGTTCGTAAGTCTCCTTCTTCCATTACTTTTTTAACAACAAAGCCAGAGAGTGCTCTTCTTTCTTTAGGAGTTGCGTAGATAATTCTCGGTCTGTTAAATCGATATAAGGTAATTTCATTATGATATGTTCTGGTGCTGCTACCTCTTGTTGCTTCAGATGCAAAGCCAGTCATAAATTCTTCTGGAAACATTTCTGCACGAAGTGCAAGAGCATAGTCGTAGTGTTCACGCATGCGTGCGTCTTCTCCACCCAGCTCTTTGATTGTTTGCGCAATGCGGTGATGCGCATTTCCATGGTTAGGGTCAGTTTCCAAGATTAGATTAAAGTAATATTGTGAAAGAACTAAGTCTCTTGCTTCTCGTGCTTTGATTCCAAATTCATACCAATCATCAACGACTGCTTTCTTATACGCATCTACTTTATCATGTTCAAGGAGTACAGAGCCTTCTTTGAAAAGAGGGGGAAGTAAATGATACTCTCTTTTTTTATAATAAAGTGCAGCAAGTGCAACATATGCTTGTTGTTTTTCCACACCATATGAAGCGGTAAATGTACAGGTCATTGCTCGTTCTAATAACTGTTGAGCAGACGAGGTCTCTCCATGAGAGGCATACATCTCTGCAAGTGCATAAGCGATAGCTCCATTATCGGGCTCTTCGGTGAGCAACTCTTCAAGTCTTCGTTGGTGATATGCAGCAGCAGCATGATAATAATGTCTTCTTCGAGTGGTGTTTCCTATAGACTCCGCATATGTTCGAAGTACTCTCTTCCCGAAACTTCCTAAATTGAGTTCAGAAGTAAGGTGCGCAACAGCACGATCAATCATAGCACGTTGAGAGGAAGTTCCTTTCTCAGCAAGACAGCGGTTAGTTGCTTGGATAATTGCGCTCACATCATTAGGATTCGAGATTCCATAAGCAAAACCAGGTTCTACAAAATATTCATGTGGGCCATCAATGTCACTAACAATCAAAGGCTTTTTCATAAGAAGTGCCTCAGCAGCACTGAGCCCAAACGATTCAAGTTTGCTTGGGATTATAATAGCATCTGCAGCAGCATAATATGCAAAGAGCTCTTCTCCTTGTCGCCAACCAGTAACTGGCGGATATTTTCTTCCAGAGCCATCTTTAATAAAGCCATCACAGTCTGCTCCAAGAATTTGGTACACAGTAGGAGTTGCAGGTCCTGCACCGACATATAACAACCTCAAATTTGTCCTCTGTCGCTTAAGATGATTATATGCTGCAGCAAGAGTTGTTACTCCTTTCTCTTGTCCAAGCCTACCTGAATAAATAAGGAGGTCTTCATCATTAGGAGCATAATGTTTTCGAATCCAATTGGCAATAGCGTCAACATTTTTTGCCTCAAAAGTAGGGAGAGCAACAGGATTAGGAACAACTCGTATTTTACTCTGTCCTCCAAGTGCGCCCCCCAAAGCTGTACTCGGCACAATAATTCTATCAGCAATATCAAGTAATTGGTGTTGTGCTTCAAGTGCTCGTTGATATTCAGCACCACCTACTCCTAAGCGATCCATCTCTTGTTGGATGCTAGAGTGAGCCGTATAAACAAGTGGCGTGTTCAAAATACCAAGACCACGAAGTGGAAAACCATACATAGTTGTTGTAGAAATACTGTTAAAATGAATAAGATCATAAGGACGTCTTTTTAATAGCTGCGGAAGATTATTAATGTCAACGCTTGTAGCAACATCATCAGTAAATAAGCTTGCTTCAGATGATGAGCCATGTGCTCTAACAAGTACATCCACCATAAGGTCTAAACTTCGAAGAGCTTTTTTTGTATGACGAACATATGTTGCAATGCCTCCTCCTGTTTCAAACTCATGAGCGATTAAAAGAACTCGTCTGTTGGGGAAAAGATCACGAGAAACTTCGGTTACTGCATCAATTGGGGTCATTTTATTCAGTTCCTCGTTTTAACTCTTGTTAATCCTTCTCGTGCTTCAGTAAAAGTTGGTGCTAATGTAAGAGTTCTTTTGTAAGCAGTTTTTGCTTGGTCATGTCGTAACTGTGCTTCGTATGCAGTCCCAATATGAAAGTGTGCTCTAACATGTGATGGCTCAAAGTCGATAATTCTTCTATAATAGGCACGTGCATCAGAGTAATCTCCTTCCCTCTCTGCTTTGCGACCAAGTTCATACCAATCGTTTATAACATCCTTCTTATAACTCATGAGCTCTTGTACTTCTTTATGCTCGTCGCTAAACAATGTATGAAGTGCTTCAAATTGGCGTGTTACATAGTAAACTCTCGCAAGACCAACGTAAGCAGTTCCCTGTCTTTTAGTAACTGTTTGCATAAAAGGAGTTTCAGTATTAACCAGGTGCATTTTTTCAAGTAACATTTGTGCATTAGCATAGTCTTTTCTAGCGAGTGCTTTCTCAGCAATTTGTAGATAACCATGAGCAATACTTTCTCGAAGAGCAGGAACGTGAGCATCTATAGAGCCTAGGCGCAGATTGTCAAGTTCTGTAATATTTTCAAAATCACCAAATTGCTCAACACGTTCGCAAAGTGTTGCATCAATTCGTTCCTTATACCCTTCTGCCTTTCCTCGAAGTTCCAGAACTTTTCTGAAGAATATTTGTTCTCTTCCATTTGATGCACCAGTTTCCTGAATATAAAGAGAAGAATAAAGCCAAAGGAGTGTATCAACTGTTTTTTTAAAATAAGATTCTTTGCGTTCTTGAGGAGATGCTTGTTCGATTGCTTCTAAATAAAAATCTCGTGCAGTAAGCGAAAGTCCGGTTCTTTGTGTATATTCTGCAAGAACATAGCGAGCTTTGCTTCCATGTGCAGAGAGCAATCTGTCTCTATGCTTGCTAAAGAGATCCAAAAGAAGAGTTGTATCGTCTTCTTCTATTGCTCCAATGCCTCGTTCAACAAGAATTTCAATAGGAATTCCTTTCGCTCGTGCAAGAACAGCGGTAATATTATCTCGCCCCCCTGCGCTGTTTGCAGCAGTAACAAGCATTTTTGCGACAGTAAGATCATCATCAGGGTGGTCAACGTATCCTTGTTTTATGAGTCGTCCAATTTCCCGATCAGGAAGTTCATCCCAAAGACCGTCTGTGCAAAGAAGATAAACATCTCCAAGCTGGACATCATCTGAAGAATCGTGAAGATGAGAAAGAGAACTGTCACTAAATCCAATTGCAGAAGTAATAAAATGTCTATTTTTATCTGTTCGAACATTCTCTCTTGTAATTTCTCCTTTTCGATATCTTTCCCAAGCAACACTGTCATCTTCGCTCAGTTGTTTTAATCTGTTATTTCGTAAGCGATAAATGCGAGAATCACCGACGTACGCGCGAGAAACTTTATTCCCTAGAAAGCGAAGAGCAGCAACAGTAGAACACATTTCTCCTTCTCTTTCTTTTCCTAACTCTTTCGGTCTTTTTGCAGCCTCTTTAATTACATAAGTATGTGCCTCGCGAATAGTGTCGCTTAATTCTTTATGTTGTATTGGCACAGAAGTAGGATCGTTCTCTCGCTCAAAAACATCGCAGACAAGATGGCTTGCGATTTCTCCGGAATTGTGACCCCCAGCGCCATCCGCAACAACCAGAGTTCCATCTTGAAGGATATAATTATCTTCATTAAGTGGTCTTCTTCTTCCAAGGTAAGAAAAGCCAGCAACAGAAAGCATCATATCTTCTGTTAGAAAAAGGGAGTATGCATCATTTTCAGAACTGTCAAAACCATCTTGCGTTCTTTTGAAATATTGTGTTGCATAGCTATCCATATTGGGGTAAAAAAGGAGCTTATTTATAAAAGTTTCTATTTGTATTCACTGTGGAGTAATAACTTCCTTTATCGATCGAAGAAGCCCCTGTTGCGCTTCCAAAGATTGAGCCTCCAGAACGAGTGTCCTTTGGTAGTATGTTTGTGCATCTATTTTACGTCCTTGTGTTTCATAAGTTAAGGCAATTCGTAAGTGGGCTCTTGCATTAATTGGTTCAAATTCAATGATTCGTCGATAATACATGCGTGCGTCAGAATAATCCTTATTTCTTTCTGCTTTATGTCCCAATTCAAACCAATCATTAACAACATCTAGTTTATATTCTATTAAATTCTGATGTGAAGGAAGTTTTTCAAAACCGTCTTCAAATAAATCTCTTAGTTTATTGTAGTTCTTTCTTAAGTAATACTGTCGTGCAAGAAGTACATATACTTCTTCTTTTGTTACTTTGTATCGTGGATCACTAAAATCAGAAGCAACAGCTGCTTCTAAAGATGCGAGTGCAGCATCGTTGTTTCCTTCAGCAAGTCGAATTTTTGCAGTGAGTAAGTGAAGAGCGCCAGCGCCACCAGTCTTTAAAACACGTTCACAGTTGTCAAGTGCTTTTGCCGCTTCTTCAACAGCTCCTACGTCATATTGTAATGCTGCAAATTCATAAAATAAAACAATGGCATCAAGAACTTTTTCTTCAATACCGTCTCTTAGTTCGTCTTCAAAAGGAACTTTTTGGGAAAGTGCTGCTATTTTGTCATGACAATGTCTTGCGTGATCAATATTTTTGTCATCAAGCGCATGGCGCATCATTGAAGTATATGCCGTGGTTACTATTTCAAAGACAGAAGGAAGTTCAGTAAGAGGAAGTAGTTTGTCTAATTGACGAAGAGAAGTGTCGCTTTTTTGTGTACTATACGCCTTCGTTGTCATCTCCGCGAAATGTCTAACTTTCTCACAAATAGTCTGTTCATCAAGTGGGATCGCCACTGCCTTCGCGAGCGGGTAAAGCGTTGCAAATCTTTCAGTGTATGCAACAGAGCGACAATATAATCCAGAAAGTGCCGTAATTGAGGCTGCGTAAAGGGGTTCGTGTGTTTCCGGTTCTGGCGTTAAAGCAATGCTTTCTTCATAATATCGTATTGCTTGTGGAATAACATTATTCTGGAAACTGTACGCTGCGCGAAGTGCGCAAGCGATGTGTTTTTTATATTGTGCGTCTCGAAGTTGGATCATATTATTTTTTCCTATTTGGGTAATTGTTTCACGATCGTTTGCAAGGACAGCAGTAATTCCCATCGTATAAAGAGGAATAAGAACAGTTGGGCTTAAGGGGTCAAGCTCTTCTGTAGCGAAATTATCCAATTCTTGATCATCATCAAATTCAAAAGTTCCAGTAATATCAGAGTCATATCCGCACGTATCTCCAATATCCAAAGTTTCTTCTCTGGCGTTGGAAACAGTGCGTTGAGGAAGAAGATAAGCCATGACTGCGTCCGTTGTAATTCCTCCCTTCTTTGCGGCTTCCAAATTTGTTACAAGAGCAACAATACTTTGCTTGGAATCATCATCAACGAAATATGCAGAGTTAGATTCTTTTGTGATTGTATAAAAACCAAATTCATGACCAAGAACGAGCAGCGCTTGTCGATCAACCTCGTTTGTTTGGGTGTACGCGACAGCAACAACTGCGTCAAGAGAAAGAGAGTCATTCTTCAGTTCTCGTTTTTTGGAATACAATTCTTCAAGACAACTGTTCAGAGCAGAGCGTTCTTCTTGTCTTGTCCGCCAGTAGAGGAGTGTTGCCCAGAGAGGTTTTTCAGTTATCCATCCTGTGCCCGTAATGTAAGAGGCAAGTGCGTCAAGTCCCTCTTTTTGGGAAATAGTGGGTTTTAGCAAACGCCGAGACAGTGTTTGGAGAAGAAGATCATACGGAGCCCCACCAGAAGAATGTTCCATCATGAAAGAGAGAAACGAGAATCGTTTTATAAAGATTATGCGGTATGCTTTACGACTTGAAGATTAAGTTGTGATGGTCGATTAGGTTAAGAAATAGATCCATAAAAGAATGTTGATGTTTTTTCTATTGAACACGTTTAAGCCCTTGTTGTGCTTCAGTAACTCTCTTATCTAAGGCGAGTGTTTTCTGGTAATGCATTCGTGCTTCAAGTTTTCTGCCCTGTGCTTCATATGTTTGTGCAATTCGTAAATACGCTTGCGTATGTGTTGGTTCAAATTCAATGATTCGTCTGTAATATGCGCGAGCATCAGAGTAATCTTTATCTTTTTCTGCTTTACCACCTAATTCAAACCAATCATTAACTACATCTTGTTTGTATGCTCGTAATCTGTCATGTTCCGAAAATCTGTTGATGCCTTCATTGATAAGAGCAATGACATCCTGTCCGCGATATAGCTTATAACAGAGTCGTGCAACAGAGACATAGTGTTCTTGTGTTACTGCGTTGTATCGTTTTGCATGAGACAATATTTCGTGTGCAGCATCAATATTTTTTCTTTTTTGGTAGAGTTCTAAAAGTGCCTGATATGCATCTTCAATATGTATTCCAAACTGTGTGGGAAATGCTGTTGAAGGCATCATCACACATTCTCTCAATCTTTCTTCAGCGAGTGCATCATTTTTTGTTTTGAGTGCAATTTGCGCAAGCTGATAAATAATTGGTCCTTCTATGTTCGCGAGTCCTTTGTCAGCAGCAGCGCGAAGGCCAGTGAGTTTTATTTGAGCAACAGTATAATTTTTTTGTTTAATATCATGAACAGCAGTCGCATAAAGTTCTAAACTGTTAATAAGAAAGAAATGGATTCCTCGTATGAGTTCTCTGAAAGGCATCCTCTTTGAAGTTGCGTAGTCCATCCATTGAAGGATATCTGCGACATATGCTTCTCCTTCTGTTTTTGTCGGAGCTCGTTGGGTAGTCCCGGTTTTTCCTTTCGAAGAGACAGAGACACCGAGCTCTCGTGCTTCAAGATAATCAAGTTCATACGCCAACAAAAATGTCGCGCGTCTGTCAAATTCATCAGTGAGAAGATAACTTGTCGCGACAACGTCATCAAGCGTTAATCGACCATTTTCTCGTTTCGTATCGCGAAGTTGCACAAGTGCTTCTTCTATTCGATCAGGATCATTAGGATGTGATTTTGCGATGTCTTCTTGGAGGTAACTATGTTTTCTAAGAGAAGTTCCTACACTTCCAAGACCCCAAAAAGATCCTCGTCGTTCAATATACTTGCCAAGAAATCCAATCCCTTCTTCTGCTGATGTTTTAAATAATCGTTCTGTAACCAAGTCATAAAATTCTGAATAGGTTTCTGGTTCGATTTCTGCTTCAACAGCTTGGAGAGAACTATCTAACGATGGTTCATTACCAAAAAAGTCTTGTTCTGTAGTACTTGCTTGGGCCATACCTCAAAGAACCCCTGCTTTATTTATAAATCTTTTGCAATTAACTACTATTAAGTGATTCCACAAAAGAAGACGCACAAACTTAATCTTACTCTTCAAAAACAAAAAGGCAAAAGTAAAGGGTAAAAAAGCAACAATCCACAACAATCATTAAAAGCGCTCCGTTCAACCCATAAAGAATGAAATCAGTCGCGATCATTGGTGCAGGACCTGCGGGAAACTACACAGCGTATCTTCTTGCAAAAGCGAACTACAACGTCACGATCTACGAAGAACATCTTGAGCCAGGGCTTCCTATTCAGTGTACAGGAATTCTCACCAATGATCTCAAAAACCACGTGGAACTCAGCGATGAGTACATAGTCAACAGGATGCGGAAAGTCAAAGTGTTTGCGCCAGATGGCACTGTGTTTGAAACAAAAAATGATGATATTATCGTTTGCCGTCATAAGTTTGACAACTACATTCTGAAGAAAGCGATCGTGGCAGGAGCGACGATAGAAAAAGGAACAAAGTTCATCAGTTACAATGATGAAACACAAGAAATCATCGTGAAAAATAAAGAAGCAGAAAAGAAAGTTAAAATTGACATTCTTATCGGCGCGGATGGACCAAACAGCAAAGTCTCTAAAATCATCAACGAAGAAATGCTCAAGCGGCATCCAACGCCGATGTATTATGGGAGCCAGGCAACAGTGAAAGGAACCTTTGAACCAAACACCTATCACGTCTATCTTGGAAATATCTGTCCAGAATTTTTCCTCTGGGTTGTCCCAGAAGATACGCAGCACGCAAGAATTGGTCTTGCGACAAAAGAAACACCAAACATCTATTTCAAACATGCGATGGAAAAATTAGGATACACAGACTTGGACATTACGGACAGACAAGGAGGATTAATTCCCTGTTACAATCCAAACATCAATGTCCAAAAAAACAACATCTATCTTATTGGTGACGCAGCGACAATCATAAAATCCACAACAGGAGGCGGAATTATTCCACATCTTGAAGCAGCGAAAATACTTACAGACTGCGTCATCAACAACAAAGATTTCAACAAAGAACTCAAAAGAGAAAAATTGTGGCTCCATCTCTTCCTGCGAAAGTTCCTTGACCAATTTTCAGATGAGGAATACAACCAACTCGTCAAAATGCTGAACAATTCCAGTGCGAACGAGGTGATGGAAAAGTATACGCGGGATAACCTTTTACAATTAATATTTCATCTTGTTAGAGAAAATCCGCAATTTATTTTCTTTGGGATGAAGCACATGAAAAAGATGTGGAAAGCGTTATAATGTTGTATTTTCATAAACAGCTGCACATAAACACGCACCAAAAAAATAAGTAGTCGCTCAGTAAAGTCCTTATACACAATTCAGCTCTCTTTTTTTTTAAAAAAGTAAAATGAGAACAGAAATTCAAAAGCAATCGGGCGAATCTAAACAAAATCTAAAGGAGCAAAGTAGTGGAGCATTCTTTTCAACAACCTTTATAAAAACCCAGCTTTCTCACATCTCTTGGTGGGATGAGTGGGAGAAGAAAAAGAAGACATTTCTATTGACTTTGGAAAAATTGCGCTAAACATATGGACGTGGTGCAAAGCAAATTATCTTCTCTTCCTGATACTGATTCCCATTTTCTTAAGCATCCATATTCGAATCCAACCAGTTTACCTTCCATCAATTGACAATGCAGCAGAAGCAAATATTCGTTCATCAATCCAACAATCAATTCTAGATCAGGTCAATGCGCAGTATCCGAATCTCCCTGAGGAAAACAAGCAGAAGCTTGCGCAAGAGCAGCTCGATGCGATCTATGCGGCAGGAACAATTGATTATCTGGGGCAGCAAATCGCGATAGAAGACCTCGTAGAACAAAATGCGCAGCAAATTAAAGCACAATTTCAGGACGAGTATGGATTAACGTATCTTGGAGAAATTGATCCATGGTATTTCTATAGATTAACAGAAAATTATCTAGAACATGGGTATGAAGGCGACATCGAACTCAATGGAAGATATTATGACACGCATCAGATGGCAGGGACACCGCGTGAAGTACTCGGTGGAGAAACAAGTAAACTCCCGCATTTTCACGTGATGGTGGAAGCATATCTTTACAAAATAATTTCTTTGTTTGCGCCAAACATTCGATTGATGACTGTGGTGTATTTCTTGCCAGTGCTTCTTGCTGCGTTGGCGGTTATCCCTGCATTTTTCATGGTGAAAAAGGTTGCGGGAAATATGGGCGCGTTTGTCGCGGCGACAATCGTTGCGGTGCATCCAGCGTTTATTGGAAGAACAATTGCGGGATTTTCTGATACAGATGGCTATAACGTTCTCTTCCCTCTATTAATTATGTGGATTTTTATCGAAGCGCTTGAAGCGCAAAATTGGAAAAAAGCGCTGGGTTTCGGCGCATTGGGGGGAATGATTGTAGGAATCTTCAGCTACACGTGGGGCGGCTGGTGGTACATTTATGATTTCCTTCTTGGTGTTTGTTTTGTTTCTTTGTGGTATGTGTTTGTCAAAAAATACATCGCGGGAAAAGAGCGCAATCAGAAGATCACTTGGATCATTGGCGCGATTATTCTTGCGCCGTTGTTTGTGTTAGGAGCAGCAGTAAAAACAGGTTTGGAAACAATAAAGAAAAAGCAGTTTGAAAGTGAAGAAGAAAAATTGCTTCTTGCGTTGGTCATCTTCATTGTATGCTGTGGTCTTTTCGTCACGTTCTTTTCCAGCTTTAAAGTATTTGTCAATGCGGTCAAGGAACCACTTGCGTTTTCGACGATCAAAGAAGTGGGAGTTATCAAAATCTGGCCAAACGTTTTAACAACAGTTGCGGAATTCAATCCAGCTTCTTTGTCAGAAATAATTGGCACAGTGAGCTTTGGAATGGGAATTCTTCTTCTACTTGCGTTTTTAGGAGTAGGGTATGCGCTTTTTGAGCGTGCGATTATTGAAAAAGAGCAGGAATGGATGCTTGCGGCGGGACTTGCGTGGGTGATTCTACTGACGCTGTTGAGTGGAAAAATAATCTCTCCATTTTTCTTCACCCTCTTATTATTCGCGCCATTGTTTTATTTGATTTACAGAAAGGTTTCCTTTACAACAATCTATTTTGTCGGGGTAAGTATGTGGTATGCCGCGATCATTAAATGGATTCCGCAGCTTCAGGACACATTATTTTTGTTTTTCTTTTTAGTAGGTATTCCATTGCTTATTGGAGTCATCTATGCGCTCCTTGAAGAGCAGAAAGCGGACATGAAATATGCTGTTCTTTTGTTCATTTGGTTTGTCGGAACTATCTACGCAAGTACGCAGGGGGTTCGTTTCGTGATGATTCTCGTGCCAGCGTTTGCGGTCGCGTGTGGATTTGGTGTTTCTTTTGTCTATCGAATTTGGGCAGACGTTATTGCGGATCTCATAAAATTGCAGGTAAAATGGGTAAAGGTTGTCCTTATTGCGGGAGTCGCGATTCTCCTTTTCTTACCGATTGGAGTAGGCTATACGTTGGGAAGCCAGCAAATGCCTTTAATCAATGATGGATGGTATAATGCCTTGGAAAAAATTAATCAAGAGGCAGCGCCAGACGCGATAGTCAATTCATGGTGGGATTTTGGTCATTGGTTTAAAGCGATTGCGGATCGCGCGGTGACATTTGATGGAGGTTCACAGGATACGCCGCAGGCGCACTGGATTGGGCGCGCGTTGCTCACAGACAGCGAAAGTGAAGCAGTTGGAATTCTGCGCATGTTAGATTGTGGCGGAAATAGCGCGTACGATACTATCTACAAAAAAATAAATAATTCGTACAAGACAATCACGCTCACAAAAGAAATCATTTTGATGACAGAAGAAGATGCAAGAACAGCATTAACAGAAAATGGATTCAGTGAAGAAGAAGCAAGCGCAGTGCTTCAGTACACGCATTGTACTCCTCCAGAAGATTATTTTATTACAAGTCAGGATATGGTGGGAAAATCAGGAGTTTGGGCGCACTTCGGGTCATGGAATTTCGAAAGAGCGTACATCGTGAATGTCGCGAATGCGTATGAAAAAGAAGAAGCGCTAACAATCATCGAAAATGATATTGGTCTTTCTGTGGAAGAAGCGGAAAAATTATACAATGAGGCAATAACAAGTGACCCAAATAACTGGATTACAGGATGGCCTTCGTATGTCACCATGCCACAGGATTGCTGGCAGGAAAACGAAATGCTCCTCTGCGGTTCAGGAGTTATGATTAATTTTACCACAGGTGATGCAGGCGTGCTGACAAGCGAAGGGTACAAGCATCCGCAAAAATTGCTGTATATTGCGCCAGATGGGTCGTTTAATACAACTGATTTCAGTAACCAAAGTGATGTGCTCATTTCATCAGATGGCAGATCGTCGTACAGCGCGGCGATAATTCCTTCAGGAGCAAGCTTTACTGGCTTTTTCATGGATTCTCAACTGCTGGAAAGCATGTTCACAAAATTATTTTTTTACAAAGGCCACAACCTCGAGTGTTTTGATTTGTTTGAAGAGCAGCATACAGTGACAGGAGAAACTATTTATGTTTGGAAAGTGGATTGGTCTTGTAGCTCTGCGAATAAAGTGTTTGTGCAGCAAGAAATTGTTGGTTCTGCTGATATGCCTGTCGAGATAAAAGAAGTAGAAATAGCAGAGACAACGGAAGAGACCAAAGCGTAATAAAAACATTTGAGAGCTAATGATTTTTGTTATAGAATCGCCAAGCAACGATCTATACCACAAACGCATGCTTTATGGAAAAGTTTATTCCAATAATATAAAATAAACTAAAATACCGCAAAATGAAACCAAGTACTTTCTTCAAATCAATGCAGTGGCAGGATAAAGCAGTGTGCATTATTCTCATCTTCTTCACAATATTTTATGGTATTCTTTTTTCTAGTTTCAATCAATTCCCTTCAGAATATTATGGTGGAGATCATTATGCGCATTTCGCGTCAGCGCTCAAGATTTACAATACATATAATCCATTTATCAGCGCGCAGTATCTTGGAGAACTGCAGCACTATCCCTGGCTCACCCAATTTCTCATCGCGCTTGTTGCAAAAATTTCTTTTATAGACATATTAACTGTTGGAATTTATTTTCCTATTCTTATTCTGATTGCAACAATTATTATCACATACATTTTCGGAAAAATGTATTTTGAAAACAAGACGTGGGCACTAATCCTTTCTCTCACATGGGCAGTACAACTTGTTCCTGCGTTTCATCCTTCAGAATTTGCAAAACAGCTGATGATTCCGTTGCTTGCGATTTTTGCGCTGCTCCTCTATCAGATCAATAAAGATATTGAAAAAAAGAAAGTACTTATCGCGGGAATTATTTTTGGTCTTGCGGGGTTACAGCATCTCGTGACATTCATTGTTGCAGGAATACTTTTTTTCTTCATCCTTCTGCAGAAAATAATTTCAGGGGATTTTACAGCGGAAAAAGCAGTAAGAAAAAAATGGTGTCTCATTTTCTGCGTAGGAATTGCGATCGCGTTATTATTTTGGGCGCCATTGCTGTTGAAATATCAGGGAAACACGCTGAATGACTGGCAGATTTATACATCAGAATCCGTGATGCCCACAGAAGAAGCAGTGCGTGCCTTATTCACAGATTTTGTTTTTGGTGCAGGAATCCGGACAACAGCAACAATAATATTCCTCATTGCGTTTGTAGGATTTATTTGGTATGGGGTAAAGAACAAGGAAACAAAAATATTTATTCCGTTGTTGCTTTTTGTTGCGGCGCTGCTGGGTTATATTCATCCTTATTTAACCTATCCAACGCTAGGCATGAGTCTCGGATATTACAGATTTCCCATTGTGCTTGTTTTTGTCAAGCATCTTATCTTGATTACAGGACTTTTCTATATTTGGAAGCAGGCAGAGAAAAGAACAGAAAAGCAGTTCTCCAAAAAAACGACCACAGGAATTTTCCTTCTTCTATTTACAGGTATCGCTATATTTTCTTTTATCAACATTATAGAAGAATACAAAAGCTCAGACAGATATGCATACGCGACAGAAGACAGTGAAAAAATAAAAGCATACAATGCGTTGCGGGAATATCTTGATGAAAAAGGAATGATCACAGAAGAGGATGTCGTGATCACCACGCATCCAGATGTTGGCTTCTTCTTCAACGCGATGACTGGAGAAAATGTGATGACGACAAGAGTCACCCACGGCTCGCCATTTGTGGATCACAACAAAAGAACAGCAGATATGGCAGTTATTTTGTTTGGAACAAATAGGACAAAAGCAAAAGAGCTGATGAAAGAATATCAGGTGACGTATGCGTTCTTAGAAACGCAAAACATAGAATTCAAGGCATTGTGCAATCAGCGCTGGAACGAAACAGTGTATGGAAAAAAAGAAGACAAGACAACTGCCGCGTATTGGTGTTTGCAGACAGATCCGATGTATAACAAATATCTTGAAGAAAATGGAATTGAAACAGCAACAGCAAAGGTTCGTTTGGCAGCAGGAGACAAAGATGTTCCGCTCAAAAAAGTGCTTGTTGTGGAGCAGGAAGACATTGTTTTGAAAATGGAAGCAGTCTATCAGTATTTTGATAAAGAAGGCAATCTGGTCGTGGAGTTGTATAAAATAACAGAATAGTGCACGCAGAAGTACATGTAGAACATGCATAAGTTTTATAAGAAGAATAAAGATTATTAGAGAGAATAAGGGATGGATATGGAGCAGAAAGAAAAGAAAGAACAGTGCAATGATGCGGTATGGGTAGTTATTGCGGGTTATAACGAAGAAAAAAGAATTGACGCGGTTATTTCTGATCTCAAAAAGAATGGTTATCACAATATTATTGTTGTTGATGATGGGTCAAAAGATGCGACTGGAGCGGTTGCGGCAGATGCTGGCGCGACAGTACTTCGCCATCTCATGAACAGAGGACAAGGCGCGGCGTTAAAAACAGGAATAGATTTTGCGATGAAGAATGACGCGGAAATTATTGTAACCTTTGACGCGGATGGGCAGCATCATGCAGAAGAGATTGGACGATTAACAAAGCCAATACACGCTGAAGAAGTAGATGCGTGTTTGGGTTCAAGATTTTTAGATACAATGTCCAATGTTCCTTGGCATCGAAAGATGATACTCAAAGGGGGTGCTTGGATTATTTGGCTGTTTTATGGAGTCCGATTGACAGATTCGCATAATGGATTTCGCGCGATAAAAAGAGAAGCAGTGCGGAAGCTTGAGTTAAAGGCAGATCGCATGGAGCATGCGTCAGAAATAGTGGAGCAGATAGGAAAACAAAACATTTCCTATAAAGAAGTTCCAGTCACTATTACCTACACAGCGTATTCGCTTGAGAAGGGGCAAAGCACTTTTGCTGCAGTGGGTATTTTGTGGAATATGATTAAGAGTAAAGTATTGAAGTAAGAAACAACGGTGGAAAAATGAGTATTGGGATAGAAGCGCTGGGAGATTTTGGGATGCTTCAGATAATTGGCATTCTCTTTGCGGTCTTCGCGCTGAGCAGAGCAATCTTGCGCTATAAAGATCACAGCATTAAAGCGAATGAGCTCTTTTTCTGGACAGTAATATGGGGCGGAGTTATTTGTGTCGCGATCTTTCCGAGTATTTTTGTCACGCTTTCAAAATTTTTAGGGATTGGAAGAGGAGTAGATACATTAATTTACACCGGGATGATTATTCTTTTCTACGCGCTGTTTAGAATTTATGTGAAGGTAGAGGCGCAGCAAAAAGAAATGACAAAACTGGTGCGGGAAATTGCGATTCAAAATCCTGTGCGCAAAAAAAAGTGAGTGGTATGAAAACAACATACTGGTTGCTGAGTCTGATTTTTATTTCTATCCTTTCGGGGTTGTTATATTATAATACTGTTCTTGTGGATACACAGGCGTATGTCCCATCAACGTATTATCTGCAAGGAGAAATATTAGGAGACGATGATACAGAGCGTGTCTTGCAGAGTTATGCGTTCAAAAGACCAGTAGAAATTATGGCAGCGGCAATGCTTGAGCCGTTCGTTGGTGTTCGTCAGGCGTATAGCATTCTAAACATGATTATTTTTGCGGCAACAACGATTTTGTTTTATTATTGGTTGAAAAAATTCTTTAAGAATCATGAGCAAAAAGAAATACTTGCGTATATTGGAGCAGCGTTGTATGCTGTTTCACTTCCATTAATGTTGTATGCAACAAGAGTGTTGGTGGACGCGGCAGGATATCTCACGCTTGTGCTTGGGCTTTGGGTAATAGAATACGTTTTTGAAAAGAAAGAAATTCGATGGGCTCATTTATGTTTTGTTGGTCTTGTTTTGGGTCTCTTCTTTTTAGTGCGTGACGCTGTTATTATTCTAGTACCTTATTATTGTATACGTTATTTGATTCATATAAACATAATTAAAGAGATAAAAAATACAAAAAGTATTTTAACGGCTTTTTTTATGTTTCTTACTCTTATAATTATCATTTTTGTCCCTGAATTTATTTTCATGTGGTACTACAATGTTGGCTCTGTGCTTTCTGGAAAAGCAGCGGCGATTACTGCAGGAAAATATTCATTACTGGGCTGGTTGAAATTTATCATTGTGCATGGCGCAGCGTTCCACATTGCATATATCCTTGCATATGTTGGATGGAAACAAGAACAGGAGAAAGAAAGAAGACTATTCTACGCGCTTTATGGACTATGTGCGCTTCTGTATCTGGTAGGAATCCAGCTTGTTGCGTTAACATCGCCGAGATTTAGCATGGTTTTATTTCCTGTTCTTTTGCCGCTTGCTGCGCTTGGAATCTTGTTCCTTGCGGAAAAATGGAAAAATACGCTTGCGGTACACAAGACCATTATCTGCTTTATCCTTCTGTATGCAATAATATCTTTCCTTGGCGCGTGGCTCTATCCAAGTAGAACAATGATTTTGGAAGATGCTGGCGGCAATGCAGTAATCAACGCAGTTCTTGAAGAAATAAAAATGAAGCTTGGGGTGTTCTGAAAATGACAGCAGAACATAAGGAACAACAGAAAGAAGAACAGCGAAAAGAAGAGTTGCAAAAAGTTGTAAGATTCTTTTTCTGGATAGCGTTGACTCTTCTCATATGTATCACTCTTTTCACACTAAAAGCAAGATATACTGACGAGAAAGAGTCTGAAATGTATGCAGTGCAAGCAGCAGCAGAAAACAATCCGCTTCTCTGCGAAAACATTAAAAATCTGCGCTTATCCTCGCAGTGTTACAGTATATTTATCAGGCAAGGCTACGATTGCACAGGCAAAGAGCCTATGTCAGATGCCTGTCTTATTGCGCAAGGGGTCTTTTTGCAAGACGATTTGTTTTGCGATATAGTATTTACTGGAACAAAAGTCCCGGAAAATCTGGAATGCAGAGTCAGCGTCTTTATAGAGAGGTACACAAATGAAGGTCTCCGTGATTGTTGTCACATTGAATGAAGAGAAGAATATTTCTTCATGTCTTGAATCATTGCTCAAGCAAGACGTTCCTAAAGAAAGCTATGAAGTTCTGATTGTTGATGGCGGTTCAAAAGATGCCACGCAATCTCTTGTAAAAAAAGCGCAGGAGCAGCATGCGAATCTCCATTTTCATAGCAAAGAAAAAGGATCCATTACTGAGTGCAGAAATATTGGGATAAAAAATGCAAAATATGACTTCATTGCGTTTACTGATGCGGATTGTATTGTGCCAGAAGATTGGCTGCGCAGATTGAGGCAAGGATTTTCTCGTCATGCAGTGGGAAATCCAATGCTTGCGGGAGTTGGTGGCGCGAATATTCCGCCCAAAGACGCGACAGTGTTTCAGGAAGCGATTGGGATTGCGTTTAATTCAATGCTTGGTTCGCTTGGAAGCATTCAAGCCCAACCGATGAAAAAGAATAAGCCTGTGTTCAGTATTTCCTGCGCGAATTCATTGCATCAGAAAAAAGCGCTGCTTGATGTGGGTATGTTCTCAGAAGAATTAGGAAATCAGGGAGAAGACTGGGATCTTGGCGCGAAGCTGAAAAAGAAAGGATACATTGTCTATGGGATTCACGACTCATTTGTCTGGCATAATTTTCGCGCGACGCCAAAAGCGTTTTGGAAGAATATGGTGTTCTATGGAGATGGCAGAATGCGCTTGATGAAAAAGCATCCAGATTTGGTGAGCGGAAAATATCTGCTTCCATTATTTTTCATTCCAGTGTTTGTTGTTTCAGGAATTGCGTATTTCTGGACAAAAAATGTCTGGCTGCTTGTGCCGTATGCGTATTTCCCTTTTATTCTGTTATATAGTCTTCTTATTTCTCTGAAGCAGAGCAAATCAGCGCGATTTCTGCAGGTCTTTCTCGCCTTTCTCATCCAACATTTCAGCTATGCGTGGGGAGAATTGAAAGGGGTAAGATGGTTGTTGGGGTAAAATTTAGAGCATGCAACCTCTCCAACAAGACCAGTACTGGAAAAAGCGAACAGAAAGAAAAGAGAAACGAGACCCAACAGAATTTGCAAAACAGTGCATAGAGTTTCTAAAAGATAAATCAAGGAAAACAGTGCTCGATCTCGGTTGTGGAGACGGAAGAGATAGTATCTTCTTTGCAAAGCGAGGCTATGAAGTGACAGCGACAGATGTCTCACCAGTCGCATTAGAGATTCTAAATAAAAAGATAAATGAAGAAAAGATAACAAACATACAAGTTATAGAGCAAGATCTTCAGAATCTTCAATTTCCAGAAAGTTCATTTGACATCATCTACACGCATTTGAGTCTTCATTATTTTCTTGACGAGCAAACAGAGCAAATCTTCAAAATGCTCCATAAGATGCTCACGAGAGGTGGTTTTCTGTTCATAAAATGTAAATCAACAGAAGATGAAGAGTTTGGCAAAGGAAAAGAAGTAGAGAAAAATGTCTTTGTGACAGAAGAAAATTATGTTCGTCATTTCTTTGATGAAGAATACATGAAACAAAAACTAAGCAACTTCCAAATCATAAACATTGAAAAAACAAAAGGAACATATGAAGGATCGCAAGGAGAAAAGACCTCGCATTTTATTGAAGCGATTGCGACAAAAACCTAACTCACCACTCCCCCAGCTTCTTCTGATTTGTATTGCGCGCGAATCGTTGCCAGCTTTCCCAGCTTTTTCGGAACACGTCAATCTTATCCCAATATTCCTGTAAGAACGCGACGGTTTTTGGATCAGTGACATACCCGCTCCCAAAATCAACGCCGATCTGCTTTTTCAAATCTTCAATCGCGCGATCGCGAGTGACTTTCGCGAGAATAGACGCTGCGCCGCAGATTACATAATTGACATCTGCTTTGTGCTCACAAACGAGAAATATCCCTTTGTTCCGTAATTTATCGCGAACAAATCGCGTGTATGCGGTAAGATTATTGCTGGGACAATCCACAATCGCTTTTTCAGGCTGTAATTTGTTGATGATTTCAGAGGAAGTCGTTGCTTCAAGCCAGTTGAGATTATTGTTTTGTGTTTTTGCGAGAACAGCTTCGTCAACCTGCGCGGGAGAGAGAGAAATAATGTGATGCTGTGGCGCAATTGCTTTGATTTGATCAAAAAGTCGTTCTCGTGTAGAAGGAGAAAGAAGTTTGGAATCTTTAACACCAATTTGTTGCAATTTATGAAATTCATTTTCATCCAGCACAACGCCAGCGATAACAAGTGGTCCGATAACAGGACCTCTTCCTGCCTCATCAATGCCGCAAACGAGTACCATTATTTCTTGTTGTGCTATTTTGTTTAAATATGTTGTGAGGAAAGAGTCTGCTTTTCAAAAAATAACAACAATGGCGCCGACGGGGCGGGGGTTGTCCCTTACGGGGTGCCCCGTAGGATAAAATACTGTTGCGAAGCCAGTATTTTGTCCGTAGGCCGCCATCGTTGTTGTTATTTTTTGCTCAAAAAGAAACTATCAATGAATTTTTGGATGGAGGCTTTTTCTTAAAAACTTTTTTAAACAAACAAGCAGATCTTTATAAGATGGCAACAGAAGTTGAAGAAAAGCATGCGGATGCGCATCAAGGATCGTTAGCGAAAGGATGCGAATTATGCATTACTGGAGAGAAATCTGTCTTCTTTGTGACAGGAGTCTGTCCACGGCATTGCTTTTATTGTCCAATTTCTGAGCAAAAATGGCAGAAAGATGAAATCTACATCAACGAGTGGAAAACAGATGATTTCAATAATATTATCAAAGAAATCCAGCTCTGCAAGAGCAAGGGCGTCGGAATCACAGGAGGAGATCCACTCGTGCGTGTTGACCGCACAGCGCAGTTCATAAAAATGCTCAAAGAGCGTTTTGGAAAAGAGTTTCATATTCATTTATACACTTCACTCAACCTCTTCACAGAAGAAAATCTTAAAAAATTATACGATGCGGGTCTGGATGAAATTCGCTGCCATCCTGATGTTGACGATAAAAAATATTGGGAACAAATTAAAAACGGCACAAAATTCCCCTGGCATTTTGGGATGGAAATTCCCGCGATTCCAGGAAAAGAAAAAGAAACAATCGAGCTCATCAATTTCGCGAAGCAGTATGTTCAGTTCATTAATTTGAATGAGTTAGAGTATTCTGATACCAATGCGGCGCAGTTTGACAAGGGAAAATATCTCACAAAAAACACGCTTTCGTATGGAATAAAAGGGTCAGAAGAGTTTGCGAAAGCGCTCCTCAAAGAATTCAAAGAAGACAAAGTGAGGATCCACTATTGCAGTTCTGCGTTCAAGGATAACATTCAGATGCGTAGGAGAATAAAAAAGCGAGCGGAAAGTATTATGACAGTAAAAGAAGAAATGACTGAAGATGGCACAATAATGAAAGGCATTGTCTATTTGAAAGAATTTGTTCCGGGAGTAGGATACAAGAAAAAGCTTGAAGCAGTCGAAAACAAGGAAGAACTCCTCCAAAAGCTCAGCGCGGCAAGAGAAAGTTTACTCCAAAAAAAGATAGTCACGGACATCGAGATTGATGAAAAAAAATATAGGCTTCTCTGTCCAATTCGAGAAATAAAAAGAAAAATGTGCGCGAAAGCAGTGAAAGAAGCAGGCTATGTGCCAGCAATTGTCGAAGAATATCCAACACAGGATGCGTTTGAAGTAGAAGTTGATTTCTTGTAGTGCGCTCCGTCACAAACTATATAAACCGACAAAGCACAAAAAAGACTGATGAATCAAAAAAGAGGGCAGGTCACTATATTCATAATTTTGGGACTTATCCTCTTGCTCAGCGCAGGTATTTTTCTTTACTACGCAAGCGAAACCGCCGAAGAAATACAGGAAATTCCAGAAAAAATTGACGCGGCGTCATTAACAGAGTACACAGAATCCTGTCTTGAAGCAGTTGCGGAAGAAGTCATCACAAAAGTCGCGCTCCAAGGGGGGGTGTATGAACCAGTCTACTACAAAGTCTATGAAAACACGTCAGTAGAATATTGGTGTTATGGAGAAGGAACCCAGCAGTGCGTCAATGCAGTGCTAAGCGCAGATGCAATCGAAGATCAAATCCTTTATGGAATCAGGGAAGAAATAGACAATTGCTTAAATTTCCAAACATTTGAAGGTCAAGGCTACAAAATCACAAAAGGTGTTTTTGAAGGAACAGTGACAATAACAGATGATGCAGTAGAAGTGCAAATCACCTATCCGCTCAAAGTCACGAAAGATGGCGAAACAACAACAGTGGAAAATTTCCAAGCAACAAGTGCGGTGCCATTAGGAGAGCTCCAGAACATTGCAAGATATATTATCAACAAAGAGAGTACAGAAGGTTCTTTTGATACAACCAATTACATGATCAATCATACGCAAATCAGCATCAGAAGAGCAAAGCCATATCCTTCAACAATATACGCGATACAAAAACAAGGATCTTCTTTCACGCTTCAGTTTGCAGTGCAGGGAATAGACACAGTAGAAACTCCAGGAGAAATCCGCTTTGGTGGCCAAGAACCAATTTATGGCTGTTGTTATGTGGGTCTTGCGCAAAGCTGTTACGCGAATACGCCAAGTACCGTTTGTGAAGAAAAAAATGGTATCTATGAAACAGCGCCATGCAGTTGCAATGATGCAGCGGCAGAACAACAAGATGAAGAAACACTATGTAATGGCGGAGAATGTCGAAATTGTGGCACATACAGGCATGGAGAAAGTTGGTGTGGATATGACGCGGAAACAGGGCAGGGAAAAGATGTCGTGGGAAGTAGGCATATACTGTACTCCTGCATAAACGGAGAAACCATAACAGATGCATGCAGAGATTATCGGGAAGAAATCTGCGTTGAAGGGCAAGCGCTCATAAATGGACGAGCAGGAACAACAGCAGTGTGCAGGCCAAATCGTTGGCAGGATTGCAGTCAATGTACAAGTGAATCTTGTTGTGATAACACAAAAGAGCGAGACTGTTATTGGAATGAAGCGCTTCAGCACCTCACAGAAGATCAAGAAAGCACACAAGCAACAGCGCAAACACAATGCACGCCCTACGTCCCTCCTGGATTTAAATTCTGGAATTATAATGGCATAGAAGTGTGCAGCAGAGCAAACGCGTAAAAAACATGTTCTGGCTTATTCTGTGAGCAGGAATGGATTGACGCGGCGGCAATATCGTGCGACGCACAAGGCGATTGTGGAAATAGTCAAAATATCCTTTTCGATACAACAGAAGCAGGATTTTTTGAATCAAATTTCAAATATAATCCAAGCGAGAATATATATGAAGTAAAAGAAGAGGCAGAACCAATCACCATATTGCCAAGAAACGTCCAAGTACAAAATAATCTGCTTGGCTCTCCTGTGGAAGAAACTGCGGATATTTTTGTGGAAATGATCAGCACAGCATATCAGTTTGTGAATCAATGGGTAGGGGTTACTGTTCCAAATTATCTGAATCCATTTACAAAAAAACCAAAAGTAGAAGTGACTGAAATGACGTTCTGCGGTGTCTGGCAAGCGCCAAAGACAGGAGAAAGCTGTGCAGCATGTGAAAAAGGAAACACACCATGCACAGAGTATAAATGCAAGAGTCTTGGGAAAAAATGTGTCTATGAAGAAGAAGACGGTTTCCCTATTTGCCGGCCGCGATCAGGGAAAGAAGAAAAGAACATCACCATCACATTTGACAGCGACCAGCTCAGCGCAGGATATACAGCAGAACCAAAAACATTACAAATAGAAACAACATCATATCACGGCTATACAATAACACCAGAAATTCTCCCCTACAAATTATTTTCAATGGGCATTCAGACAAATGAAGAAACAATATGTCATTTAGATTACCTCCCCAGTACAGAGCTGTTTGATGCGCCAGTCTTCGTTATGGGCACTTCAGAATACGCGACAACACACACCCTCACGATGAGAACTCCTCCACGAATGGAAATCCCAGAAAAAGTAAAAGATGGTTTAAATCTCACGACAGCAGAGCAGATGATTACTGCGCTTGAAGCGCCTGATGATCTTTTAGAAAACTATGAAGAGAAATTCCCTGCGGTCTTTGACGTCTACAATACTGCGACAGGAGATGATCTTGGAGATGTTCTTGACCCATACGTTGATGAGATCCATGATATGATCGCGAGCGTGGGCGCGTCCTATCCAACATACAAGAATCTCTCCATCACCGTTATGGACAAATTTGACAGTGGCGGATATTATTTGTTTATCAGTTGCGAAGACAGGTATGGAAACACAGAAACAGAAGAACTTTTCGTCGAACTTAATATAGCGAATGCAACAGAAGACACCGCTGCGCCAGTGATTGTTGCGGCGTCGCCAGAAGATGGTTCGTTCATTGGAAACGAGCAGGGAATAACACCAATCTACATCTATACAGATGAACCTGCGGAGTGTAAGTATGATTACAGCGATAAAAGCTATGACACGATGGAATACGCGCTAAGCTGCAAAAACAAACCATACGACTTTGTCGGCATTGCAGGAGGAAGTTATGAGTGTACAACAACCCTCGCGACAATAACAGATACCACAATAGACATCCGCTGCGTAGACAATCCAGAAAACAAAAAAACATACCTTATTGGAATACAATCCTCAAATACATCAGGATTGGGAAGTCAGATCTATTCAGAAGTGATTCTTGATGAGACAGAAAATCCTTCAGAAGAATATCGCGGCTACATTAATGTGACAGATGTTCCAGAAGAGAATACAAGTACTATTTTCGTGAGTTCTTCGTTGCTCTCAGAAACAAAAACAACAATCTTTAATGTCTCCCAAAAAACAGCAGCAATACATTTCTTCTCAGATAAAGAAGGAAATTGCGTGATGAAAAATGAAACAACTGAAACAGCGATGACCTGTGAAAAAACAGAAGAAGCGAGCAGAAATCTTGGAGAGTATGAATGCAGAGCAGCAGTGACAATCCAGCAAAAGATAATACCAGAAACAAATGAAACCGATGAAACGAATGAAACTGCAGAAATAACAGAAACAATCGAAACAATACAATATTACGAGATTATCTGTTACGATGAAGAAAGCGAACAGCATGTTGCGACAACATCAACAACGTACTCATTAAAAAAATCAAGTGGTCTTGAGATTATGACAGTAAGTCCAAAAGACAATGAAGAAGTAGAACAAGACACTGCGCTCACGGTCACAACAACAGAAAGTGATAATATCTCCTGTGGATACGCTGCGTATGGTTCTTTGGAATATCTCGAGATGACACAAGTGACAGAGAGTGCGTTTAGAGCAAATTTGAAAGGCTTGGAGCAGGGTTATAATGCGTTCACTGTTATCTGTAAAGACGAGTATGAGAATAACGCAGAAAGAACGGTTTCGTTTTATGTGGGAAAATAAACATTTAAAAACATGATTTGTTCTCTTTTGTTTATGACAACATTTTTTGCAGGAAAGCAGATTCTAGTGACAGGTGGAAGTGGTTTTCTTGGAAGTCATTTTGTGGAAAAACTTGTTGAGGCAGGAGCAGATGTGACTGTTTCTTATAGAAATAAAAACAAGGTGGAGAAAAATCTAAAGAGAGTCCTAGGCAAAATAACATTGATGGAAGGAAATTTGTACGATCCGGACTTTTGCAATACAATTACGCATGGAAAAGAGATTGTTTGTCATCTTGCTGCGGATGTTGGGGGAATACATTATAATGTTGCCCATCCTGGGACGATCTTTAAGGAAAACCTTAGTGCGTTTATGAATGTCCTTGATGCATCGAGAAAAAATAAAGTGGGGCGATTTCTTACAGTAAGTTCTGCGTGTATCTATTCAACAGAGTGTACAATTCCTACTCCAGAAAGTGAGGGATGCAAAAATGTCCCTGAACAGACAAACGAAGGCTATGGCTGGGCAAAGCGTATGGAAGAATTTTTGAGCAGAGCATATGCGAGAGAGTTTGGAATGAAAATCGCGATTATAAGACCATCAAACATGTATGGTCCAAGAGATAATGTTGAGCCAGAAAAAGCACATGTTATTCCCAACTTGTTGACAAAAATAATGAGTGGAGAGGATAAGATCACTGTGTTTGGGACGGGAAAACCAACAAGAGCATTTTTATACGTCGAAGATTTTTGTGATGGAGCAATGGCAGCAGTAGAGCATGCATGCGATGGGGATCCAATAAACATTGGAAGTGATGAAGAAATTTCTATTAAAAATCTTGTAGGACTTCTTTGTAAGCATGCAGAGAGAGCCCCAAAAATTGTGTTTGATACCACAAAACCAGATGGGCATATGAGGCGTGCAAGCGATATCAGCAAAGCAAAAGCAAAATTACATTTTAAGCCAAAAATTTCCATAGAAGAAGGAATAAAAAAAACAATTGCATGGTACAAAGAGGAGATGAGCAATGGCAATTGCTAAGGATGCAAAACAGAAAGCAACGTTAGTGATTCTGACGAAAAATGAGAGTAATGGAGTCAATGTGCTTTTTGATAAAATCCCCCTCCAAAGTTTCGATGATGCATTCGCAATAGATGGGCAGTCTAAAGATGGAACAAAAGAAGTTATGGAAAAGAAAGGACTTAAAGTGTACACACAAGAAAAATTAGGTCGGGCAGAAGCGTTTCGTATGGCAATAGAGCTTGCGAAGCATGAACATATTGTTTTTTTTAGCCCCGATGGAAATGAAGATCCAAAAGACATTATTCCTCTTGTTTCATTGCTCGGAGAAGACTGTGACATGGCTGTAGGTTCAAGGTTCATGAATGGCGGAAGAAGTGATGATGATGATGTTCCACTTCCCATCAGAGGATTTGGGAATAAAGGATTTACCTTGATCGCAAACATACTATGGAGAGGGAAACTCACCGATTCCATCAATGGGTTTCGTGCAATAAAAAAATCAATATACGCGGACCTTAAACCTGATTCAGAAGGGTTTGGCATTGAATATCAACTTTCTATTCGTGCATTAAAGAGAGGATACAAAATAAAGGAAATTCCGACGTATGAAGGAGATAGGATTGGTGGACAAAGCACTGCACGAACAATCCCAACAGGGCTCTATTTTGTAAAGCTTCTTTTGCGTGAGATGTGGCTACGAAATAAATTCTAAGGGAAGTCTAACAACCTTTATAAAATAAAGAAAAACCACCTATAATATGAAACGCATTGGTGTGGGTACTGTTACATTATCAGAGCAGGCAAAAAAAATGTCATGGAAGTTCTGGAAACAGGACGTCTCTCGTACGGTCCTTTTCTTAAAAAATTAGAGATAGAATTTGCGAAGATACATCACTCCAAATTTGGGATCATGAGTAATAGCGGGACAAGCGCGCTGCATGTTGCTGTGCAGGCATTAAAGGAGTTGCATGGTTGGAATGATGGTGATGAAGTGCTTGTTCCAGCAATCACCTTTGTTGCAACATCAAATGTGGTGATTCATAACAACATGAAGCCAGTATTCGTGGATGTGGAAAAAGAATATTATAGTATTGATCCGGAAAAAATTGAGGAGAAAATAACGCCAAGAACACGCGCGATAATTCCCGTTCACTTGTTTGGGATGTCCTGCGCGATGGATCAAATTATGGCAATTGCAAGAAAGCATAATCTCAAAGTCATTGAAGATTCTTGTGAAACAATGTATGCAATGTATAATGGAAAGATGGTGGGATCTTTTGGTGATATCGGCTGTTTCTCCACCTATATTGCGCATTTGTTAGTAACAGGAGTAGGTGGTATTAATACGACAGATAATCCTGAGTATGCAGTAAAGCTTCGCTCATTAGTGAATCACGGAAGAGATTCCATCTACATCAGTATTGATGATGTCAATGGAAAGTCAGATGAGGAATTGAAAGAAATTATAGATGCGCGGTTTAGATTTATCAGCGTGGGGCATAGTTTTCGTGTCACAGAAATGGAAGGAGCGTTAGGAGTTGCGCAGCTAGAAAATCTTCCGAGTATAATCGAGAAAAGAAGAAAAAATGCAGCGTATCTTATTGAAAAGTTGAAGAAGTTTGAAAGTCATATGCAGCTTCCAAAAATCAGGCAAGGAGCAGAACATTCATTTATGATGTTCCCCATAGTCTTAAAGCAGGAGAAAAAACAGAAGCTTGTTGGATGGTTAGAAGCAAATGGAGTTGAAACACGTGAAATGTTGCCGTTGATTAATCAACCGATCTATCAAAAGTTATTTGCGATTAATGAAGCAGAGTATCCTGTAGCAAAATGGATTAATGAATCAGGGTTCTATATTGGATGCCATCATGATGTGACAAGAGAAGATATGGATTATGTTATTAGAAGCTTCTCGGAATACTTTAATTTGTAGCAAACTTCTACTATTGGATCCATATTATATATAATAAAGAAGAATAGCGGAGAGTGGATTTGAACCACTGACCTATGGGTACCTCATTGAACTCTTATAGTTCACATTATGAGCCCATCGGGCACTCCTGACTGCCCTACTCCGCTATAATACTCCAAAAGAACAGGCAGTTGTTTATAAAGATTGCTTAGTGCATGAGATTTTCTAGCTTCTTAAACATACGTAGAATTTGCCACCATTAAACACAGGTCACTCAAAATGGAGAGTGATCTAAGCAGGCGACCGTGTAGTTTTGCGAAGGTGCATAAATCTCGGGATTAATTTTGTAGAGAAAAAAGAAAGGCTTCTCATTCTTAAACATATTTTTAAGCTTACAATAAAGGCTGTCATGATCACAGGGGCGTAGTTCTGTGAGCAAAGTGGCATTAACAGAACTAAACTCATTTCTCTCAGAAATAGGTTTCAAAAGAAGAATAATGTAAGTAGTATTATATATATTAAGATTTTTATTAATGTTGTCTAAAGTCACCGGTTGTGCAACGTTAAAAAAATTAATTTCAGTCAAAACAAGCTCGCTGAGAGGGATATACTCTGGTTCAAGTGAACAAAAGCGAATATTCCCTCCAATAACTTGGTATGCATTTTCACCTATGTTAAGATGATAGTAATCAGTAAAGATAAGCATAACCATCTCATCAATTGCGGTATGTCGAGATAAAAGGCCTCCTCTTATTTTAATAGTGGTGTGATAAGTATTTATAGCGATCACCAGGGTTAAAGAGAAAAAAAGAAAGAGCAAGATCAATAACATGTACTTTTTATTAGGTATATTTTTTTCTAAATAAGAGAAGAAAAAATTATAACTTGAAAAGACAAGTAATGTGAATGGAAAAAGAGCAATTGCAACGTATCGTATGTTGTTTCCAATGTTACTAGGACCAGTTATAAAAAAAATCATCAGTGCTGTTGTGGCAAGTGTCCAGATAAAAAAGAATACCCCGTAATTATAGTCAGTCTGGTTTAGTTTTAAATGCTTTACAAAAATGGACTGGAGTATGATGATAATTGAAAAGAGCAAAGATATAATAAACAGCCAACTCCCAAAACAGCCAAAAGAGGTGAGAACAGACGCAGGAACACTCTTAAAGTGTTGTAGAAGAGAGAAGAAGGGAAACTGGTGTTCCCCATTATCTAATGTTGAATAGCTATTGTAAAAAAAGTATGTTTTTGTCTTTTCAAGAAGAAAAGAGTTTTCTGATTGTTTTTCATTAAGTCCTTCTACGCTGCTTAATAGGTAAGGGGACACTAAGAGCCTATCCCGAAAGGAATAAATAGTAGCTTTCTCATTGAATAGATATTAGGGAATGGGTCACGTGAGAATGAGAAGAGGTGACCCGATGGGATTAGTTGTTAGAGATGATGGTGGGAGAATTCCGGATGAACTTTGGAATGAAATAGAACCTTTGCTTCCCGCAGGGAAGCCACACCCTTTAGGGTGTCATAGACCTCGCGTTCCTGACAGAAATGCAATGGACGCAATACTTTTCGTTCTTCGCACTGGTTGT
>JACRPI010000031.1 GCA_016214075.1 Candidatus Woesearchaeota archaeon | reverse complement strand
TTTGTTAATCCACATCAACAACTCAAAGGGAAAACTCCTGCTGAAGCAGCAGAGATTGATCTCCATTTAGGACAGAACAAGCTTCTTGATCTCATAAGATGGAGAGCAAAAATGCAGATGACGAAGAGATGACAATGTCTACAAACAGAAAGGTATTTATAGTGGAAATACAAGAAAATGGTGGAAGAGGTTCACTTATGAAATACGTTCCTATACTCATTGTTTGTTTATTATTTTTTATCGCGTCGTGCACAGCAACACTTGAACAAGGAGAAATTGTTCTCAATTTCTGCGACGCGGATACTGCTGATTATATTGACTGCACCGCTATTAGTTTAACGACAGATACTGTGGTCATGCAATTTGAAACTACTTCTTCGGATGTTGTTTCCCTTGATAGTATTATTCTTGAATTGCCTGATGAAGAAGTTTACTGCAGCAGCGAAGCAGATGACATCACTTCTGATGATGAAGGAGTTTATGACGTTCTTATCGCATGCGATGAACTTGGAGATTATGAAGATCAAAATACACAGCTCGCTTTTACTGTGACTCTGACACTCTCTGATGGTTCAACTGTTACGGAAACTGGATCTGCTGAAGATTGGGTTTGATTGATTTTATTGATACTTTTTTCTATTTTTTACAAAGCCAACAACAACATTGGCACAGACGGCCATACTCACTTTGTTAGTATGTCCTACTCCGCTAACCATGACCCTAGCCTTCACTTCGTTCAGGTATAGGAACATGGTTAGCTTCGTCTGGCCATGTTGTTGGCTTTGTGTTGTTGTATAAACACACAAGCGCTCGAACGCTTCCTGTGAGAGCGCTTGTGCAGAGACGCGAGCGTTAGTCGAGCGTCTCTTTTATTGTTTTGAATTTTATATTTCTTATTCATCTAAACTAATTGATAGGAAATATTTTAAACAAGACATGTTTGTTCTCTTTTTATGATACAATTCACTGCTCGCGGTCACAAGAATGTGCTTTCTCTTCACAGAAATACTGTTGAATTTACCCACGACAAAGAATTAACGCTTCGTGGAGATTGCATTCTCGCTGTTTCTGCTGATTATTCTATCGAAAATATTCGCGACGCGCATGTGCATGGCAAACTGAAGATTGTTATGGAGATTGATGGCATTTCTGACGAAATTATCGCGGAATATAATCCTTTGTTTCAAGATCCTCATGAAATGGTGATTCGCCGCACTGATTTTGTGGATCGTCGGACATTCGCGATCAAGGCTGATAAAGTGGCGAAGGATATTGACAGAAGGATTGTGGAGAAGATGAAGAATCCTGACGCTGTGCTGATCATAAGCATCACTCCTTTACCACAGAAAAGGGATTAAATTTTATAAACGCACTATGGTTACTTCCTTTTATGTCAAACAGACTCACAAGGAGGCTTTTAGTCGATCCTGAGGAACGCGCGCTTCAGCGACAACTTTTTCTTGAAGAACAATGTAGCCTTCAGACTGATCTCGAAGACCTTATTCGCACTGTGGAAGAAGAACCTTTTTCAGTTATTGCTGGAGAACTCGCCGCGTATGTTGATAATGTTGTTGATGATTATTCCCCTGCTCCTGACAATTTTGATCAATTTTTCAAGGATACGCTTGTTCGTTCCATATATGACGCCATACAATTTTACAAGCCCGTTCCTTCCAGAAAAATAGGTGGTCCTTATTTTCGGCATCCTATGCTTCTTTTTCACATTCTTCTCAGCGCAGGATGCACTGATCTTCAAACATTCCTTACTGCTTTTGACCATGACATTCCTGAAGAACTCTTGAAAATTGCGCAAAAAAGAGGAGACGAACGAACAGAAGAAGTTTTTATTACTGAAATCCTTCGTGATGTACAAAGCACGCGTTATACAACACTTCGCGACATAGGATATAGACCACAGAAAGCGAGACACATACGAGATGCTACTTCTTCTCAAACAACCTCCCTTACGAAGCGCGAGGGGCAGCTTTATTATGAATATGTGGGAAAGATTTTTGCTCCAGTACATCCGCGTCTTTCACGATCAAATCAACTTCATTGCATGCGCGTTAAATACGCGGACGCGACAGCGAATCCCATGGATCTTTGTTCTCCTGAAGCCGCGCTGCTTCGTAATGATGAAATCACTGATGATGTCATTATTGCTGCATTTGAAAGTGAAGAGAGATCGCGAGTGCAGCGCCTTACTCGTAAGACTGCATATCTTGGCAGGTCTGAACATCATCCAGACACCGCGAAAGAAGAACTCAAGGGTTCTCACTGGATGAAAACATTATACAAGGCAACGACTGTTCGGCAGGCGGAACGGTTATGGTCGCTTCACCGCAAAAATGTTCGTGATCCTGTGATCACCGCAATCCCTCTTTCTGAAGTTATTGTAGATACCGCGCAAGAAGTGATCAATCATTTATGCACCTATCATTGTGGAGGTCGTCCAGGACAACTTACCCCCGCGCTTGCGTATCAAGTCTATAAAGAACATCTTGATTATAAAAAACGTGGAGGATATAATGGCATTACTCCTGTTGGCGAGCATCCCTTTGATGGTCTTTTAAGTCGTTTCTTTGACACCAGTGTTCGTGGAGACTCTTCATACATAAAATCCCTTGATGAGAATCGTGTCATGATGCTCCGCGCAGCATTCGCGTTTAGGGAATTGGGACAGCGTTTCCATAGCGATTCGGCGTTTTACCTTAAAGGACTTTCAGAAACTGGTTTGCGTGTTGCGCAGCCCGCATTGGTTTAGCGTTTTCTCTTTCTAAACAATCGCGGATTTTTTTCTATAAACTTTTTTATCCAGCGCTCAAAGAATGGAACTTGGTTTTTTCTTTTCAGATAAAAGTATCCACTCCATGAGATAATGATTGCCCCTATACTATCAACAATTAAATCCCACATCGTATCCACTAATCCAGAGCTTTGCATATTCCAGCCTAACGAGCCATCTAAAATAAACTCCACAATTTCCCATAACGCGCCTATCGCGACCGCAACACAAAATGAGAAAAACATAGCAAGCTTTGGCGATGTTTTAATCTTATGCTCCGTATACATGATGTATAACGCGAGAAAGCCAGCGAATCCGAGGAGAAGTCCTGAAAGGCTGTGGAGGAAGATGTCCCACCACCAAAATCTTGCGTAGAACTGGTGTACTTCTCCGAAAAATAATGAGAATGAGATGAACAAAACAACAAGCGCTTCAAATTCTATGGGAATATTTAGTTTGTAATTTCTCGCGATTAACGCGGGAATAAATGTTAGGACAAGAATTCCCACCGCAATAAAAAGGATTTCAAGATTTCTATTCCACGCGGCAGCCACTGCTTCGATGACTATTATAAGGCGAAGAAAATAGGACAGCGCGAAGAGGAATTTTTCAGTATAGTCTGTTTGTTTATTTTTCTGCTTTGACATAACTGTTTTATTTGTTTTGAGGTATATTAATCTTTTCGTTAGCTTTTTATAGAACTCCTGAATTCACTCAGTTATGAAGACAGTTGATCATGTTTTAAGACAATATCATTATGTGGATGTTCCTACAAGAGAGTTGATTGAAACAGAAGCGAAACGTTATGCGCCAGGACATGAAGAAATATTTGTTGCTGCATTAGGTCTTCTTCAAACAGCAATGGAGATTGGTGATACTATTTTTTGCGGGCAGTATGATCCGAGTAGTTTTGAGATAGTGACCATACTTGAAGAAATGCAACATCTTGGTGCGCCACAATTCAGTCGTTTTCTTGATGCAACAAAAAGAGCTGGTGGACAATACGACCATTATAGTAGAGAAAAACTTGAACCCGATTTTACTCCTGAAGATCTTCGCTCAGGATATGATTTGCTTGTTTCTTCTGGATCGCATCTTGTTGATGCAGAAGTCTCTGGAGGAACAATTCATCTTCCGACACTTGAAGCACGATTATTTGATCCGATTGTTAATGCAACACTCCCAGAATCCAGAGGATTTTACCCTGCTGCGATGAATGGTTCTGAACAAGATAACCTTCTTGCTTCTATTCGTGCAGATTCTGCTCTAAAGTCTCATTATACTGTTGTTGATATGGATAATGGAAATCTCGTCGCAATTCCGTTTACAGAAATGTATGGAATAGAACTTGGTCTGATGCATTCCTTTGTTGATGATGCAATCCAAAAGTTTCAAGAGCTTGAACTTCGTTTGGATCACGCACCAGCTCATGGTCTTCATTCTGTCATTGAATTTCTTCGTGCACAAGATATGGCGAATGGAACACTCGATTCAGAATTGGTTTATTCACCAACAGATCGCGCTCGCGTTCGCGCGTATAAAGTGGAAACACCTGTTCCATTCTTCTTCGCGCTTTCTTTTGAATCCACCTATGATGATCCTTTTACCATGAAAATGGCAATGGCTGGAACCTTGAGTATTGAAACAGAGGAATGTCGCAATCTTAGTCCGTTTGTTGCAAAATTCCTTGATACTGCTGCGCTTGAAAAAAGCATTCCTTATACCCCCGCGATTCGCGCGGAAGTTCCTTTTGTTCCTGTACTTATGCATGATTGCGTCTATAGATCAGGGCACGATCTCATTGGTGGACAAGCACTTGCTGCAACCTATCGTTCAGAAGATAACAAAGTGAATGATGAAGAAGGAGTTGTTATTGTCGCATGGCGCAATGTGATTGCCGCAAAAGCAGAAGCAATTCTTAGAGCCTATCCCATTAGATTGACCTCCATGTAATTATTCCACATGCGAGATGCAATAATCCTATGTAAGCATCTGGTCTTTTAGACCAACGAATCAATAACCCTCTAAATCGGTTGAACCAACTATGTGTACGTT
>JACRPI010000030.1 GCA_016214075.1 Candidatus Woesearchaeota archaeon | reverse complement strand
GAACGTACACATAGTTGGTTCAACCGATTTAGAGGGTTATTGATTCGTTGGTCTAAAAGACCAGATGCTTACATAGGATTATTGCATCTCGCATGTGGAATAATTACATGGAGGTCAATCTAATGGGATAGGCTCTAAGACTTCATGAACCAATTTTCCCATGAATGTTTCTACTGTGTCAGGGACATCTACTTTGACTTTGTCAATGTATTGAAGCTTATACTTGTATTTGCATTGTTGGAATGTACCAAGTTTTGAGTGTGAGTAGGTTGTCATCTTCAATTAACTAACCTCTGCCAATTGTTAATAAGATAATTTTGAATGCAAATTCCTGGTTGGTAGTTTGGGTAAAGTTTGCGAAATGCAATAACCGCTTCTGGATAGGATGATTTAGTGAACAATTCTTTTTTTGCTAGAAAAACTAAAGCAATTGCAGGAGACCTTGATTGTCCTTGATTGCAATGGATTATTATTTTCTTATTAGCAATATTCTGCTCTATAAACGCTATTGCTTTCCCAAAGACAGGATCTGTATATTTGGGGAGAATTTTATCCATGTCGACAATGTTCAAGTATAGATTATTTTCTTCCTCAAAAATTAAGTAGTTTGGATGAGAAGGAGATAAGCTTCCAGTATAATTCAACCTTTTCTGGTGACAAGGTGATTTACAAGCATGAATGACAGCCCAACCTTCTTTTGGACTATGGAAACATGACGCTTCTGTTCCAACATACAAATTATTACAAACTTCTTTCATGTTACAACACCACTATTTTTCCATAGTCTGTTAATTGATATTCTCCTTTATTCTCTTCAATAATTTCCATATCTTTTAAATCTGAAATGTAACGATAAAGCATTGCTCGAGAAATCTTCATTCGCTTAAGCAAATCTACAATATTTGGTTTTGGATTATATGACAAGTATGCAACAACCCTTCTCTGTTTGTCTGGAAGATTGTAAGAAACTTTTGGAAGCTGTACTATCTTATTATCTTCTTTACGAACATAAAGGATTTTCTTAACTCTGGACGCTCGAGCATAGCATCCAAAAAGAACACCAAATGCTCGTGTTTTTCTTCCAGAAGTCACATCGACAAAGATATTATCACGTTCATTTATCATATCAATAATCTTGACAATTTCAGATGCAACAGAGACAACGTCATAGGTTTTCGTTTGCAGCACTTTAACATTCATAACTGAACCTAGACTCTTTTGAATGATGTTTAACGCTTCTCGTTGTGTATCATCAGAAGAATCACTTGGGAGCAATATTAACCTATCAGCACTTACTTTTGTTGCTGTTACAATAACTGGTTCGTGTCCGTACAATGTTGCAATCAAAACATTTGCCATAGTGGAAAGAAACACGTTGTTCCTTATAAAGATTATGCTTTTATGAGACTCGTCTCATTAAGACGAGAATATTCTCACAAAATTATGGTTTAACCCCAGTGCAATTTATCCTTTCCCACCAATACTCTTCCATTCCCTATATTCCTCTGTATCTTCTTTTGGTGTTGGCTTTCTTGTTTCTTTTTCTTCTCTCCGCTTGAGGATAGCCATATAGAGTCTTGGATTCAATTCCAACCAAATTGCTTTCCATTCGGCAGGATATGTTTCTTCAAGATGTTGACGAATATATCCTGTAGACCAACCTAAAGTACCTTCCATTACCAAGTATTCTATACGCATAAGGTTATCAATATAGTCTCTATTTTTCCATGATGTCTTCCTAACTTTCTCTTTAACATAATTTGATTCTATCTTTGTGTATAGCATCTGATTTTATAGTGGATGGAGATATATTAAATCATCTTTTCAGAAAATTCAGATAAGAATAAAATCAGTTTTATATACGCAAATACTTTCATTATGATTATATGGATAGGACACTTATTAACCTTGTCACAAAATTAGCCGATGAAGAACGAAAGATCAAGGAGTACAAAAGCAGAATCAGACTCAAAGGAACAATTAGTGCTAAAGGCGTCACGAAAAATGGTAATATACGATTAACTGTCAAGAAAGAAGATTATGAAATACGATTCATTGCTCTCAAAGCGCATAAAGAGATTTTTCATTTAGCAGAAAGACTTTCTATAGGACGAAGTGTTTCTGTTGTTGGCATCAGAAAACGATTGCGCATGATTATTTGCATGCAATTGAAAGTATTGGATAAAGGAATAGATCAAAGTAAGCAAATGACATTACTATGAACCAAACAACAATCGTCTTCCCCAACTCACCTCTTCTCAACTATCTTTAAATAACCATGAACTATTCTTTCTTATTGATGATGACACTCACAGATAAATTTCGACTATGGACACAAGAAGCAACGCACATTGACAGCTCTCAATTTGATCTAATCCGCCGTATTCAACATTGGGATGATTCACTTTGGCAAGCATATTCCAGAGGCGGTCACTATCAACCAACAGGATTAACAGCAGAAGTAAGTCATGGTTCATGCTCTGCATATTGGCTCAAATTAGAGCCAAACGAAGGGATTGAAGATGCGCAAGCGCCTGATGCAACTTCACCAATCTTTCTTTATGAAGGAAAAGCAGTCTTGTGTTGGAAAGATTCGAGAGATAATAAGCGATATTCTACGGTTATGAGACAAGGCGATAAACCATATGTTTTAACGCCTTCTGAAGAATATGCAATAATCAACCAAAGTGATGCTCGTGCGATTCTCCTCATCTTTGATACTCATTCTAAATAGGTATATAATCTTTATAGGAAGCCTTAAATTGCGTATTTCATTAGTCTTCTATTTGAGAGGGGTGGTGGACTGGCATCACAGATGTTCATTCGTATTTTTAGCCCAGAAAATGGAAAGCTTGTTCTTAAAGACGCAGTCATTAATGCCATAAACCAGTATCCTCAAAGTAGCGCGAAAAAGATATTTTATTGTATCAAACAGCAAGGTATATCCATTACATATCATGGCGTTTACAAAGCAATCAGAGAGTTAGTAAATGATCGTTTTCTTTTAGAAGCGAATAAAGAATATGCACTCAATACAGTGATGATTGAGCAGAGAATTGCACAGCAAAAACCATTGGTTCTTCAATCGCTCTCCAAAGAACGACCAATTTTAGAGACAAAAGATTATGTTTTGTTGGACATTATTCCTACGTATCTTTCAGAATTTCAGTATAGGCAATACGTTGAAGGAACAAAAAATCCATATGACATCCTAAAGCAATTTCCAATCTTTCTTTTGATAGGAGATTCAGGAAGTGGAAAAACAACACTTCTCAAACTTCTGGCAGCACAAGAAAAAGAACGCATTCCTCTTTTCCTACCTCTGCAACACTATCACAAAGATGATTTCTTCGTTTTCATAAAACAATGTCTTCGTACTCCGGTTTCCAAAGAAACTATAGAATACCATTTTGAACAAGGCTCATTTTTATTGCTCTTTGATGGCTTAGATGAAAATCCAGAATATGAAAAGACGCTTTCTGAACTGTATGCATTCACAAAACACTATCCAAAAAATAAGATGGTTATTACCACACGAACGTCGCACGATCCAAAAGAGATGTTGCCATTACCAACGTTTGCTCTTGCGCCAATGAATCAAAAACAAGTGCAAACATTTCTTCAAAGCAAAAATAAAGAAGAAGCGTGGAGTTCACTTCCACATGCTATTAAAGAGCTTTGTAAAACGCCATTGCATATTATGATGGCTCTTCATATCAAAAAAAAATTTCCAGAGAATGCAAAGAAGGTAGATGTATATGATGCGTTTATCACAGAATCTCTTGTATTGCACGAAAAGAAGAACAAGAACTATTATAGCGCAGATCTAAAAAAAGTATTGGCACAAATCGCTTTCAAAACAGAAATGACTTTCTCACATAGCTCTCTTTTGGAGCAAGTGAGCGCAATCGCAAAAGAAGAACAGTGGGAAAAGAAGTATGAACAAGAACTTATTGTCGCATTGTTGAAAATTGAAATTCTCCAAGAACTGGAAAATGGAGCATACACATTTTCTCATCAACGCATAAGAGATTACTTTATTGCTCTCTATATGAGCATACATCCGTTTGATACAACAATGCTTTTCAAAAGAAAATCTGTTCTTCCTTTTTATGCAGGATTAGTTGATAATCCAAAAGAACTTATCTACGCTATTTTTACAGAATATGTGCGAACAGTGAACCATGAATATTTATTTCTTGCAACAAAATGTTTGAAAGAAGTAAAGACACCCGAGTGGAATGATTATCAAGGCATCCTTCATGCACTCTTAAACATCTATAATTATACTGATGCACTTTTTTATCCGCATTGGTATTCATTACGAGAAATTTTCTATGAATGGAATGATCCATACGTAATTCAAACACTTCTCGACTTTTTTGGACAATGTGAAGAAGATATTACTCCGCGATTAGTGAACATTCTTTATCACACCACAATTGCATTAGATGATAAGAGAATGCAAACACTACGAAGCGCACTAATTGCAACATCAAATAAGCATTTGCAATATAGCATTATTGAAATTGTAGGATTGCAAAATGATATTTCAATGGTTTTAGAACTCAAAAAATTTCTTACCAATGACGATCCTATTCTTGTTTGTCAAACTGCACGAACACTAGAGCGATTACAGAGCATAAATCAAGAACAAGTAAAGCGCATACAACAAAAACAGCAGCAGAAACTACTTACGCTCATTGAACATGCACAACAAGATTTCATGAAAGGGCATGCGCTGATAGAACTTGCGCACATTGATACGAAACAAGCGTTTCCATATATTGAAATTGCATTGCAGGATAAGAAACCAATTATTCGCTATCATGCAAGTTATATTATTCCTCGTTTAACAGAAGAACAGGGAACAAAGCTCCTTCACAATTTGGTAGGAGCAGAAACGATATTGATGGAGGTAAAAGAAAATGACAACAGCATATCAGATGGATCACGTGGCTATCACTGTGAGTGATCTCGATAGATCAGTAGAATGGTATAGAGCAATGTTTGGATTTAGAGAAGAGGTTCGGTTTGACAGACCAGATTTACGAAAAAAAGGCGCAATGCTTCGGCTTGGAGAGCAAGGATTAGAATTATTTCAACCGTATGAAGCTCGTGTATTACCAGACTATGCACAAGATTTCCATGAAAATTTGGGTGTTATTGGAGTAAAACATTTTGCACTCCTTGTTCCTAATCTTGAAGAGGCACAGGAAGATTTACGAATAAAGGGTGGAGAACTGAGTGATATTGTTCGTGGAAAAACAGTTCGTTATTTTACAGTAAAAGACCCAGATGGAATCCCTGTTGAAGTAAAACAACCGTACAGGTAATTGCAATGACACTCCAAGAACAAATTGCAAAGCTTATGCCTAAAGGCAAAATAGTCACCATTCCAATGGACGATGGATTGTTAGATGGTCCAGTTGGCGGCTTAAAAGATATGCGAGCAAAAATCAAGGAAATTGTTGCTGCACAACCAGACGCAATGCTTGGCTTTCTTGGTCCATGGAAACAATGTAGAGAAAATATTGGAGAAACCGCATATGTCTTGAATCTTACTGCAAGTACAAAGTATAGCAGTAATCCGCAAGAGAAAATACAAATTTATTCTGTTGAGCAAGCTGTTGCACTTGGTGTCGCAGGAGTTGCAGTGCATTTGAACGTTGGTTCGTTGCACATTCATGAACAACTGGAGATTCTTGCGCGTGTTGCTGCGCAAGCGTACATTGCTGAATTGCCTGTGATGGCAATTGCATATCCACGTGGCGAACAAATGCGTGAAGATGGGTTAGTTGATGCAACGTGTTATGCTGTTCGTTTAGCAGCAGAAGCTGGCGCTGATATTGTCAAAACAAAATATGTCGGTGGCAAAGATGCGTTTGCTGAAGTGGTGCGTTCAACACCAATTCCTGTGATTATGGCAGGTGGCGCGAAAGTGGATACAAGAACAATATTGCAGAATGTGTATGATTGTATCGCTGTTGGTGGAAAAGGGGTAGCGATTGGAAGAAATGCTTTCCATCATGAGAACACCACTGCGTTTGTTAATGCGGTGAAGGGGATTGTGCATGAGGGTTTGACTGTTGAGAGAGTTGTGGTAGATTATAAATTGTCATAAAAAAGTCAAATATTTTTTACCAGACCTATATAAATTGTCTAAAACTGACCTCTTCTTTTTTCTTTTTTGAATAATTTTTCGTTATTTTCCTCATTTTTCTCAGAAAATGTCAAATCTGGTAAAAATATTTTTACCAAACATATTTACGATCTCAAAGCTACTATTTCTTAATCAATTTTGGAGGCGATACTATGGACGGAGCACTTGCATACAGGATAGACAACATTGTTGAAGCAATAGAATGGGAAAAAAGATATGTGAGCACATTAGTTCGTATTGCTGGACAATATATTGAAAGACAAGAGCTTGATCTTGCAAAACATCTCTTGGAAGAAGCAAAGCAATACGATACTGGAGCGTACAAAGAGAAAATAGAAGCTTTAGAATTGCATCTTGGAATTGAAGAGACTTTTATGACAGGAATACTTTCAAAATATTTGGAATAGGTGTTCACATTGTCAAAGCAAAAATTCATTCCCATTCTTTTTCTTTTTACTGCTGAACAGAAACAGATATTGAGAGCGAAAGCGAGTGCTGCAGGATTTAAGAGATTGAGCGACTATGTCCGCTTTGTTCTATTTATGCAATATGGGACTATAGAAAAGATAGACAAAATCTACAAAAAAATATGTGAAGAAGATGGATGAGATACAGCCAAACAGCAAAAGAAGAAACAGACAGCGAAGCATAGCTATTTCTGACAACTTATGGAATGAAATAAAGAGTGTCACAAACAGCTATATGTCTGTCTCTCAATTTATTCGCATGGCTATTCAAAAAGAACTGCAGAGGACAAGAAAAACAAGCATATTTTCTAAAGAGTAAATTTTTTCTAAAAAACGCATTTTGTCGCAAAAGAAGGGAAGATCTTAAATAGCAGTTTCGCCATATATAAATAAAATAGCGCATTCTAGTCGTAAAACACCTGAATGCGTCAGCGAAAGTGCATAATTGAACCAAAGAATCAGTGTTTTCCGTCAATAAGACAGAAACGCATTTGTTCGCCGTTACCAAATTATGCGATCTCGGCAATATTTCTGTCTTTTTTTAGAATGAACATATTAAATAATTCTTCGACGACTTTTCCGAAAATTTTCTAAGAAAAGGAAGTATTTTTTCGAATCATCCGAAAGATTTTCGCCAAAAAGAAGTTTTTCCGAAAACCTTACGAATATGGCGAAAGAAAAATTATATAGCAAAAGTGGTTAATTTTCGAACATTTGAAACCACTTTTGCTGAATATAGTGAACGCACCAAATTATTGTAATAAAGATAGTGCGTTCACTATTCCGCAGACGCAAACAAGTTACAATAATTTATTGCGTCTGCTATAGTTGAGGTGCCAATATTTCGAACATGTATGCACCTCAACTATAATTTCGCTTGCTTCCAAAGTTCTTCAAAATATTTTTTGTAGACTGCTACAGTTTCTTTGTTCTTATTGAGAATCACATGAAACCTTTTTTCTGTATACACAAAAGTTGCGATCATTGTATCTGAAAGCGAAATACATGCTGGTCCTTGGAGCTCTCTTGGCAAAAAATGGACAAAGAATTGTTTTTTCTCTTTTGTTCGTGGTCCAAAATATACTTTTGTTGCCTTCTCATCAAAACCAATAATTCGAGTAGTGATTTTTTTTCTCACTCTTTCTTCATGCCATTTGTTGCTGAATTCAACAGTATAGACATCCGAAAGCTGTTTGCTGTACCCAAATCCAACAAACTCTTTTGTGTCATAAAGCAATTCATTAAACGCGCGTTGAATTCCTTTAATCCCTGAATAAATCTTAACATCTCTGTTCCAGATAGTATTAAAGAACGCAATGGTATTGTCAGCAATTTCTTTGCTTTTGATAAGAATTGCGACAGGATATTCGCTCCACATCACGAGCAATGTTGCGTCACCAAAGGTAAAAGTAGCTGTTTCTGTTTTTTCTTCTTCTGAAAGAAGATCTGCCTCTGCGTATTCTAACACAACTTCCTCACTTGAAAGAATTTTCATGAAACTTTTTTGTTTCATACGACGTGCGTTCCAAATCGTGAAAAAAGTAGGCATGCATTCTTGAAATTTCTTTAAAGTTCCATGAAGATAAATCGCATATTTCTGTTTGAGCATAAGATTGAGCGCAGTTTGTACTCCCTTGCTACTTGAATAAAGCTCAACAATTGGTCCAGATTCTTTTTCTTGCTTGAGTTGTTCTAGTTGTGGTAAAATATTTTTGATTTGTTCTTCTCGTTCTTTGAGAATAGAAAGTAATTGAGAAGGCTGCGCAGGGAGGAAATACTTTTTATTGTCTTTGATGAAAGAACTGACAAGTCCAGTATCGCCAAGCTTCTTCAACCTATCATAGGTGAATGTTCTGTTTGCGCCTGTTTTTTTTGCGAGTTCGCTTGCGGTCATTTCTCCAAATTTCAGAAGAGTAATATACACTTGTACTTCTGCCACAGTAAGCCCAAAATTTTGCAGTACTTCTTCTTGGTTCATATTTTGTAGAAGAATACTCTTTCTTTATAAATATTGTCGTCTTATTTTAAGACAACATAGTTTAATATAATTGAGGAGTGTAACTATGTGTAAGGAGTAATAGTGATAACAAATGAACAAATTCAAAAAGATAGTTGCGTTGGATACAGTCATCTTTTATCCAGAGCATGAGGAAGTGCTGAAAGGGATGGTGGAAAAGCCAAAAGTAGAGCGTGTTCCTCTGCAGTATAATGATGAAACAAGACAGTGGGATGTTCCAGAAGGGTATACTCTTCCAGAAGACGCATCTATTATTATTTGGCCATCCAGTTTACCGGAAAGCTTTGCTGGAATCTCAACAGAAATTCATGAACGTCTTCGGACAGCACAGTGCTGGACAGAAGCAGGATTGCGGCAAGATCTCAATGCACAAAATCTCTATAACAGGGTGAAGGATGCAGATTGTATTCTCACTTGTTGGACAGAGATTCCGGATGCAACACTAGACAAACTCATTGAAGAAGGAAAAACAAAAGCAATTATCACATGGACGCATGAGTTTGAACATCGTTTGAATGTCCAGAAAGCAAGAGATGCAGGAATATATACGAATTGCGTTCCGGATTATGGGACTGATTCTGTCGGAGAACTTGTCTTTGATGGGCTTGTCAAACTTATTGAGAGAAATAAAAAAACAGATGAGCGTGCAACAAAAGATGATGATTATATTATAGATGTTTTAGGAAAATTATTTGCGTATTATAGGGAATCAGCGATGAATGAGAAAAATACCAGAAGAGGAAAATTCTCGCATCAGTTTCACAAATTAGGAAGAGCGCAGCAGCATTATGGAAGTTTTGGTAAAAAAACATTAGATGAAATTATTCCCGAACGAATGCTGCAAGGAAAAAATGTTGGTCTTGTTGTTGATAGTTTTTTTAGAAGAGATGCACCGATGGGTCTCTTATCTTATGTATTAGAAAATGGTTTTGGTATGAGAACAGAGTGTATTCAGGAAGATTCTAATGGGGAGTATATTGACTTTGATATAGTTCTCTCAAATCATGACTTTATGATCTACAATTCAAGAACTCTTTTGGATGAGCAATATGCACATCGAGCATCCTTAGAAGAAAGAAAAAAGATTGTTGCTGCTCTCAGAGCAAAAGGAGAAAAAGCAATAGACCTTGCAGAAACACCACATTATGAAGAAACACTTCGAGGAAAAACAATAGGAATTATTGGTCTTGGAAGAATTGGAAGAAAAGTTGCTTCTCTTGCTGCTAGTTTGGGAATGGATGTGCAATATGCAGGACAAAGGGAGTATGATTTTTCTGATATCAAACAAACAAGATTAGGATCCCCTCGCTACGTTCCACTTGACCAACTTCTTACAACAAGTGACGTAGTGACAGTTCACGTTCCTGCACATAAAGCAGAAGGATTACTTACTCCAGAAAGAATTGCAATGATGTGGGATGGAACATATTTCATAAACACAAGTGATGCGAATGCAGTAGATCAAATTGCATTAACAGAAAGAATGCTGAGAAATGAAATTTATGCAGCGTTAGATGTCTATCAAGGTTTGCCAACAGCGCAAACAATTGGTCTTGATCCTGCTCAAGGAACAAAGATTGGAAATCGTCTTGCAAATCATGTACTCACTTATAGAGCAGGATGGAAAACACAAGAATCTATTCGTTTGAAAACATATAAACTGTTAGGACACATGAAAGAAGCGTTAAGATTTCAAAAGATTGAACAATAAAACAACAGAAAACTCACCCATAGACAATCCTTTTAATTTCATACACCACACCAAATTGTTCAAAAACATGAAGCATATCTTTTTGTCGTTCTTTTGCAACCAGTAATGCCCCTCGTCCCAACTCAAAAATAGTGTTGTTATCAATAATTCCCGCATATTCTTTGACTATTTTTTCTCTTTTGCCATTTTTCCTTTTCTCATAATACCATGACTTTCTTCCATGAAGCACTTTTGAAAAATAACTTTTTTGTGTGCTTTTTTTGAGAGAATAAGAATACACAATGAACTGCCGCAAACCAAGCTGCAGATGATCAAAAACAACAGTTCCTTTTGCGTATAACACTTTGCCCTCTTCAATAACTTTGCGTAACAGAGAATGATCTTCTTCTGTGATGTTCTTTCCAATAAATTCTATCTGAATTTTAACGCCATTTTTGAGTCCGAGAGAGATAAGCGCATTTTTTATTTTTTCTTCAATCTTTTTGTTGCTAGTGCAAGAAAGAATCAGAAGCAAATCAAGATCAGAATGCCGCAAACTATAATCCCCACGAGAAACACTGCCATACAAATAAACTACTTCTATTTCTTTATGCGCAGCAAATTTTTCTTGCAACAAAGAAAGAGTATATTCAAACTTATTTTGCTTGGAAATCATAATTCCTCCACAACTAATTTTGCTAATTTCTTCACTGTTTCATACTTCTGTCCGTTCTCTCCAGCAAGTTGAGTGTCAAGTCTTTCTGCAATGGAAAGATGTTCTTTTGCAGCTTCCGTATGGATAAATATGTTCATAACAACATGTTGAACAGAAGAGCTATTTAAAGTTTTCTGTTCATTTCATTGTACAGTATAAAAGCAAACAAATCTACTTCAAAAACGTATCAACAAACGTTCGCTCGTTAATTTCGCCGGCAATATTCGTTAGCATTAATTCTTTCACTTTGTCATAACTTTTTGTCTGTCCAAGAACCCAGCATAATTTGATGTACGCGACATCAGGAAGCATGTCGTGGACATAAATCGCTCCTGCTTCGATAGAAACTTTGCGTAAGTTAGTATAAACAAAAGGATGAACTGCGCCGTAAATAGTTTGCGTGCTCATCACAACAGGAACTTTCATGTCTGTCGCTTTTTTGATAAATGGAATCATGCTTTTTTTCGTCCATGTGTTCACGTGTCCAAGCGCGGTTCCTGCAATGACTATTCCTTTGTATCCTTTAGAAAGGTAATAGTCAATGATCTCCGGATCAATGTTAGGATATACAGTAATGAGCGCGACTTTTTCTTCAAAATGAATTTCTGAACTAAACCTATTTGAACTCTTCTTTCGATATCCTGGATCAATAATTTCAAGCGGTTTGTCCACAAACACTTTCGCGAGAGGCAACGCGTTAATTGGCCTGAACGCGTCTCGTCGAGAAGTATGCATTTTTCGCACTTTTGTTCCGCGAATGAGAAGACAGTATTCATCGTTTGTTGTTCCGTGAAGGCAGGTCATCACTTCTGCGCCGTCAAATTGTGCAGCTGCCTTTACCGCGCAAATAAGATTCATGAATGCGTCTGTGCTCCCGCGGTCAATCGAGCGCTGTGATGCGGTGAAGACAACAGGTTTGTTGATTTTGCCAAGCAAAAAACTCATTGCCGCGACAGCAAAATGAAGAGTGTCTGTTCCCATAGTCACAACGACCCCCGCAACATTTGTTTGGAGTTCTTCGTAAATAACTTTTGCCAGGGTTTTCCAATCGTCAGGAAGCATGTCTTCGCTCATCACGCTCATTACTTTTCGTGTTTTGAGGTTTGCGAGAGACGAGAGTTCAGGACACATCTGCACAAAATCTTCTGCGGTGTAATCTGCGTATACACCACCAGTTCTGTAATCCACTTTAGAGGAGATTGTTCCTCCGGTAGATAAAATAGAAACAGTGGGGAGCTTTTCATTGAGAGGAATCGCTTTTTTATGCGCTTCAGGGGTTTTATGTTTTTCAATCACATGAACAGATTTTATTTTGCTTTTCTTGATACCAATATTATATCCTGTTTTGAGTTTTAATGAAACCATTTCTTCTGTTGTTTCGCAGAGTGAAGGCCGTGGCATAAGAATTCCAGTTTGCACAATACCATCGTCGAGTTGAATGCTGACCATATCGCCAGGATGCGGCTCGCTTGTGTGTTTTTCAGTCATGAGGTTATGATAAGAATGCTGACTTTTAAAGATATTGGTTTGAATGTGGAATTTTGTAAGGACATATCATTCACACTTACACAGTTCTATTAAACAAATAAAAAGAGAGACGCTCGACAAATGCTCGCGTCTCCAACGCACAAGGCTTCACAGGAATGTTCAGCCTTGTGCGTAGAGCAAAAACAACATGGCCAGACGGAGCGAACGAGGTTCCCATACGGAGTATGGGGTTCTCGTTTGCGGAGTAGGGCGTGCGTGAGCACGACCGTCTGTGCCAGTGTTGTTGTTTTTGCTAACGGTGACTATTTTTCTAATATTCACAATATTTCAACATAAATTCCAAAATTATATAAACCTCTTTTCTTCAAAAAATCTCATGGACTCACTCTACGATGATATGTACATGAAAAAGCATTTGGGAGAGTATGTTCTTTTTCAGTTAGAGCAAGGCTATGATCTTCCTGATATCAAAAGCGCGCTGCTCAGATTCGGCTACAAAAAACCATTAGTAAAAGAAATTCTCGACATGCTGCATGTCACTGTTCCAAAGAAAAAGCCTGCGATGTATAGCGCGCATGATCTGGATCAAGAACTCAAAGTGTACGTCCAGAGCCTGCTCATAGATTACATTGTCAAAGAACACAAAGTCGGCTATCCACTCGAAGCGATCAAGAAAGCGTTGATTAACTTTGGTCATGATCCTAGCGTCATTGATGAAGCGATTCTCATTATTGAAAGCGGAAAAGTGGTCGATTATCGTCTCGACGCAAGTCCAGTGAAATTCCCGCAGCAAATTGTCGCGTCACTTACTATCTTCCTGATTTTTGCGTTCCTTGTTTTTTTGAGCATCACGACAGACACGTCAATTGTTACAATTATTCCAAATTTCCTTCCATTATTCCTCACGTTCATCCTCGCGAACATCGCGTATTATTTTCTGCCAAAGAGCCAACTGCTCGCGGCAATTCCGCTTCTTGCTGTTTTACTAACAGTGGGAATATTTATTTTGGGAACGCAGTATGCGATTCTTGGAAAAGCGCCAGGCAGTGATATGATTTTAATTCTCAACGCGGCGGTTGCGTTTATCAGTACAGGAATAGTTTGCGCATTTTCAAAAAAAGGAAAAGAAGACATTGTCGTGCAGATTAAAGACAAGAAGATGCGAAAGCAGGCAGAGAAAGAGCATGATCTTGTGGAAGATAAAATTCACACGCCAAAATTCGGCGCAGACATGCCAAAAGAACCATATCATCCGAAAGGGCATGTGGTTATTCCTCACATGGGAGCAGGACAGGGGACGCATGCGCAGCATCCTCGTCATGTTCCTTCTGCGCAGCCATTGCAGCAGGATAGAGATCAAAAAAATAGCATGCTTGCGTTCTTGAAAGAAGGCATTGACAAGAAGCACGTTGTCGCGCAGAAGCATCCTCCTGTCTCGCGACCACCAGTTATAGTTCATGAAAATCAACAAAACCACGCGCAACACGCTCAATCCGCTGCGCAAAAACCAGCGCATGCAAAAGCGTCTGGAGCGCGCATCATGCCAAATTCTTTAGAAACATTACCAGATAGGAAAGAAAAAGAAAAAAAAATCCCGTTGAAACAGATGGAGTAAGGTATATTATTTGGTATTCTTATGCATTCGAATAATTTATACAGTAAATTCATATAATATCTAAACCAAATATCTTCTTGTAACTTAAGAAAACTTTATATACATATGTCTTTAACATATGGAGGTAGCGTATGTCCAGTGAACAGTACAAAGGACTTCGAATAGCAGTATCAAACGCTGCAATGCGAGAGCTCATGAAGTATGAAAAAACAGTGCTTGATGTTATTGAAGTGTTAGAATATGGTATTGATGCGCCAAGAAAAAGAAAAGAAGGCACTATTGAAAAATGGCTTAACAAAGGAGCCAAAACGTGGAATGCGGTGATTGTCAAAGACTATCATGAAATTCTTCGAGAAGAATGTTGGGTGCTCATCCATTTTGGGCAATTTACAAAAAGGTGAAAACATGAAATGTCATACATGTGGAAAAAAAATGCTCTTTCAGAAAGGATTGCAGTTTAATGAGTTTGATATAGATGGTTGGAAGTGTTCTTGTGGTGAAATTTATTATGATCCTGCCCAAGCAGAAAGAATATTATTGTTAAACAAATTACGGAAAGAGCAACTCCGCGCAAAGTTGGGAAAAATTAAGAGTAACTTGATCATTCGTGTTCCAAAAGAGTTGGAGTCTGCCTTGCGCTTGCAAAAAGGTAACGATGTTATAATTAAGATAGAAGGAAAGGGGTTTAGTGTGTTTCCCGCATGAAGTAACTCTCCCCCAAAAAGCAAACTTTATAATACTGGAAATCTCAAAAAATAATTATGGTCAGTATTTTGAGTTATGCAGATAATCTCGCGGGCGCGTGGCTTTTCGCGGGATTAATTTTCTTCATTCTGATGTATCTCATCAAGCCAAAACCAAATGAGCGCGTCATTCCCTCACTTATGTTTCTGCACAGAGAAATGCACACGCAGAAAAGCGCTTCTTTCTTTCAGCGATTTCTCAGAGATCTTCTGATTTTTTTCCATCTTTTCATCCTCTTACTCATGGCAGTTGCGGCGATGCATCCATATTATAACACAACAGCGGATGTTGCTGCGGAGTACACTGTCCTTGTGATTGATAATAGCGCGAGTATGGCAACAAGCGGCGGATTGACGAGCAGGCTCAGTAGCGCGATCAGCGAGGCAAAAGACCATTTGGAAGGAAAAGTGAGTATTATTCTCGCGCAAAACGCGCCGTATGTTGTTCTGCAGGAAGGAGACAGAGAAGACGCGCTGGACGTTGTCAATTATATTCCGCAGTCAAGCGCGCTTTCAGCAATTGGTTCAAGCATTCTTGCGGCGGATGACCTTCTGGGAGAGCATAAAGGAAAAGTTGTGGTCATCAGTGATTTTATCAATACAGATCCTCTTGATCCATACATTGCGAAAGAATCGTTAGAAGCAAAAGGACACAGAGTAGAATTTATATCGTTAAGAGAAGAAGCGGACAACGTGGGCATTGTGGATATGGAAAGCGTGGATGAAGAAACCATTGTGACGCTGCAGAATTATAATGATGATACCGCGTCAGTAACAGTGACGATAAACGGAAAAGAGTATGATCTTGACATTGCGGCGAACTGGCAGGAAAAACTGACCTTCGAGCACGTTTCTAGTCTTAACAACATCACGTTGGAAACAGGAGATGATTTTGATTTGGATAATCACGTGCTATTGAGTGTTCCGCAGAGAAAGGAAACAAGTATTCTCGTCATTACAAATAATGAACAGAGTTATGTCTATCCTGTTCTTGAAGCATACGCGGAAGTGTGGAATGATGAAGCGACAGTAGAAAAAGGAGAACCGCCGGTCATGCCCGTCGTGGATCACGATGTTATTGTCATAAGTGATGTCACCACAGATAGTCTTCCTAGCTCTGTCATCAGCAGAATTAAAGAAGCGGTCGCGGATGGGTCGACGTTGATTGTTACTGCGCAGGATGATTTGGAAGACTTGGATCTTGATGATATTCTTCCAGTTACATTTGCGGATGAGCCAGTCCGAAATCAAAGAGTAGATGTTGCGATGGCAAATGTTCTCACTGCAGTTACAGATGGCGTTTCAATTACAACACTGGACAAGTACATGGCAGCGACAGCAAAAGAAAACACAGTAACGCTTGCGGCAACGCCTGATGCTGTTCCTATTTTGGCAATCGGAAGTTATGGTGAAGGGACAGTGGTGTATTACGGCATTTTTGAAACAAACAGCACGTTCAAGTATGATGTTTCCTATCCACTCTTTTGGCTGCAGTTAGTGGATTACGTTATCGGAAAGGATACTATTGAAACATTAAATTACAGAATTGGCGAAAAAGTTGTCTTTGACAATGAAATACCAGTGCGGACGCCGTCAGGAAAGCAAGACGATATGGAAAGCATTGAGTTTGATGAAGTTGGAATATATCAATACAAAGATAAACAGGTTGCGGTCAATCTCCTCAATAAAGTGGAGTCCAATGTGGATTATGTCAACGAAGAGTTTGAAAGCGCGTTGATAGAAGCGGAAACAGAAAAAGTAACATCCAAGCAGCCGCTAACAAAAGCGTTGATTATTATCATGCTCATTGTTTTATTCCTCGAATTAATATATGTCAAAATGAGAGGTGACTTCTAATGGCGTTCACCTTATTTAATCTCGTGCAGTTTGAGTATCCGGAATATTTGTGGATCGCGGCGCCGCTGATTCTTCTCTCCATTATCCTCACATTTGTTCCGTTTATGAAGTTGCCCAAAGAAGAGCAGCGCATTAACTGGACAACCCGAGTATTCATGACGATCACAAGAACGCTTCTTATTGCGTTGTTGATTTTCTCGCTTGCGGGGCCGTTTTATTCAGTCGAAACAGTGTCGCGGGGAGATCCAACGATCATGCTCTTGTACGACAATTCAACGTCGATGGATCTTTTCAAGTATGATGTGAATGCGCTAAAAGTAGAATTAGAAGAAAAGGTGCCTGTTTCTATGATTCCGATTGCGTCAGGAACAAATTCAAGGCTTGGTGATGCGATATTTAGGCAGCTGCAGTACAAAAATCTCCTGCTTGTCACAGATGGGAATAACGCGCATGATTCCATGAATTTTATTGATTTGGGAGCGTACGCGGAAAAGTTTAACACCACGATTAATGCAATCGAGCTTAAGGAAGTGGAAGACGACGCAGCAGTGAAAATAAAAGGTCCGAAGACAGGAATCGTGGATACTGATTATTATTTTAGTGTCGCGCTGGATAACATGAAGAAAGATTCTCGAGTCAAAGTGACTGTGGATGGGTATCCAGTCTATGAAGGACAGATGAGCGCTTCCTCTCTCGATCTCAAAAATAACTTTGATGATGTGGGCTATCACAAAATTGTCGCGACGCTGGAAGCGGATGATTATTTCACAGGAAACAATGAGTGGTATAAAGTAGTGGAGATTGTGGAAAAGCCAAAAATCTTGTATGTCAATTATCGTCCATCAGACTTTGATGACATCCTTCCGGAAAGATACGATGTTACTTCTGTTCGTTCTGTTCCGTCAGATCTTTCTCCGTATTTCGCGGTTGCGATTAATGATGTGATGCATGAAGTAAGTGCAAGTGGCGCGGAAACATTGGAAGCGTATACAGATGATGGCAATGGTCTTATTGTCTGGGGTGGAATGAACTCCTTCGAAGGTCCAAGTGAGCTTGATCCAATCCTTCCTGTGAAAGCGGGAATTACAGAAGAGAAAGACAACAACTTCAATTTTATTATCCTTGTGGATATGTCAGGAATTGTCCAGCTGTCCATGACAGAAACAGAACAGGCAGCTGCGGCGTTGATTGACATTCTCAAACAGCGAAAAGAAAAGGTGAACATTGGAGTAGCGGACTTTTCCTACGCGGGTCATGTGATTTATCCGCTTGCTCCTGTGGCGGACGCGGAAGCGATGAAGCAGGCATTAAATGATTTTCAGGACGTCACGACAATTGATGGAACATTATGGCTCAGACCTGCTGCGCTTGATACTGGACTGAAAGTAGCGAAAGAAATGTTGACGGGCGTCAGCGGCAATAATAACATTATCTTGGTGAGTGATGGAAACATCCATGGAACAAAATATCTCCCAAAAGCAGTCAACGAAATTGCGGAACTGCGAAAAATGGGTATTCGTATGCACGTCTATGACTTCACGAGTGTTGATCTTGATGATTCTGTGCTTTGGCAAGTTCGTCGCTATCTCAGTTCGCTTGGTGGAGGTATGTTTATTGATTCCTATTTCAGTCTAAATTCGCTCTTCGAAAAAGCGTTGATCATCGCGAATTACAACCATTATATCACAAGTGACTTAGTCATTAATGCAGTGGTCACAGGAGAAAACAAAGTCACTGTTTCGCCAAGTGGTGTGCAGTTGATAACAACAGGAACAGGGTTGCCGATTGTCACCGTAAATAATTACAACAAAGTTGTTGCGATTACTACAGATGACGGTTATGAGTGGGCAGAAGACATTGTCGAAGAACAAAATAAGGATTTGATTTACAGAATTTTCGATTGGGCTATTGGTGATCCGAATAGAAAGAAAGCAAAGTATGTGGATGTCAGCGACGCGTATGTGGGTAAAGAAGCAAAAATTTCGTACAAAGGAGAATCTTATCCTTCGACAAGCAGATGCAGTTTCCTTCCTATTGAAGATCATTACGAGTGCAGTCTTATTCCGCAGGAAGCAGGATTTGACGAAATTATGAGTGTTCCGTTTGCGGTGAATTATGAAGAAGAGTACATGGATGTGGGCTTTAATGAAAATGGCCTCAAAAATTTAGCAGAGCGAACTAATGGTGTTCTCTTCTCGCCGGATAACATTGATGGAATTATCTCAAAAGTACAGAGTGACGCGAAAGTAAAAGTGTTGGAAAAGAAAGATATAGACTGGTATGTATTGGCAGCGGCAATGATGCTCTTCCTCTTTGAAATATTTGTACGAAGATTGCTACAGAATAGAAAAAATAGAGGATAGTAATTAGAGGAATATATTTGAATAGTGAATAGCAAAACCAACAACATGGCCAGACGGAGTAAAATTTGTTTCACAAATTTTACGGAGTAGGACAAGCTTTTTTGCGTTCGGAATTGAAAGAGAGCAAAAAAGTTGGCCGTCTGTGCCATTGTTGTTGTTGGTTTTGCATAAATAAAAATTGGTCTAATCCAAAACATTTAAATTACTGAAGAATAAAAAAGAGACGAGAAACGAAAAAATAGAACAAAAGCAGGTGATATCATGGGATTCATGCAGAGAGATATTGATTTTAAACTTATTTTATTAATTCTTGTGGTCATTATCGCGATTGTCGGTTTAACACTGTTCTATCAAAGCTCTGCGGGAAGTATTATCAGCAAATATAACAAAGTCAAAGATAAGCTTGAGCAGACAAATGAAAATTTAACAATAACTGTGGCAAAGCTTGATGCCTGCGCGGCAAAGACAGAAAACCTTACTGTCGAGTTGGACGCTGCATTAAATTACCAGTTAGAATCACAGGATGAATTCAATGATTTGTATACAGAAACACAATCAACATTGGAAGAAACAGAATCTTCGCTACAAAGCACGCAAGAAGACCTTGAAGATACAGAGGCAGATTTAGCGTCGACAGAAAGCAGTTTAACAACCTGTGAAGCGACAGTGGATACTAATAGAGAAGCCGCGGATAGCGCGAATGAATATGCGCAATCCGCGCAGAATAGGTTGGATGATTGCAATGGTTGTGCTGATGTAGATTCATGCCACACTTGTGTCAACAATGCGCTTGGGGATGTAAATCAAGTCGTTAATTATTTGGATGAAATCGAAGGATAGATTGCCTTAATTGAAGAGACATGTTAAAGAGAAATGTATAGTGATTGCTTATGGATGATTTCAAAAAAGCATTGCGAGAAATTTACACTGTTCGCGCAGTTGCACAACTATTCATGGTTGCAGTGGAAGGTGTTTTTGTCTTTTTGGTTATCTATCTTTTCCTCTCCATCATTAATTTGTATAGAGAAGTCGCGATTATTCCCACACTTTTTTTCGTTGCTTATCGGGCATATAAAGTGGTGACGAGAAGAGATTTGAAAGAAGTCGAGCGAGAGCATCCTGAACTGACAGAACGATTGCGAACAGCGGCGGATACGCTGCAGCATGACAATTTTATTGTCATGAAACTTCGTCTTTCTATTATTAAAACCCTTCGTTCTATGAAAGTTTCCTCATTTTTTAATTTCAAAGAACTGTTAAAAAAGCTCGGATATATTACAGTGGTTTCTTTTGTGATTATTATGGTTGGTGTTTACAACTTCATGATTGTGGATATGGAAGGAATTATCGAGAATGGGTTATGGAATAGTTTGCGTGATAAACTTTTGAAAGGGCACATCGCGGATTCATTGCTCGGCAGCAGTATTGACAGTATAAACGACGATTTTGCGCTGAATAACCTGAATAATGTCAATGTCTTGAGGTTGCAAATTCCGCAGGAGTCCATGGCAGAGGGTCTGCCTGAAGAGATATTTGGCGGAAAATCATTTGAGGAAACAATACCAAAAAAGAAAAGAATATATATTAGAAATTACTTTAGCAAAGTACGAGATTATTAAACAACATTGATCTCTTTCGTCGGAAAATGGCGTGAGAAGCTGGTCAAACAGAGATGACATAAAAAACAAAAGAGGAAGATGCGTATGACAAGCCTGCAAATAGAAAAATTAAAACAAACATTTGATACAATCCACGCGGAAATTGAGAAGTCCATTATTGGGCAGCGAAGAGTCGTGGAGCAGGTTTTGATCTGTATGCTGACTGGATCAAACGGACTTTTGGAGAGTTATCCCGGTCTTGGAAAAACTTCTTTGATCAAGGCAATTTCTGAAGTAATGGAGCTTGAATTTAGGCGAATCCAGTGTACGCCAGACCTGATGCCGTCAGATATTATTGGAACAGAAATTATTGATGAATCATCGGGGAAACGAGTCTTTAAATTCCAGAAAGGACCAGTCTTTACAAACATTTTGCTTGCGGACGAAATCAACAGAGCAACGCCAAAAACACAGGCCGCGCTATTAGAAGCGATGCAGGAGAAGCAGGTTACTGCAGGTGGAGTCACGCACAAATTAGATCCTCCGTTTTTTGTTTTAGCGACGCAGAACCCGATTGAGCAGGAAGGAACCTATCCATTGCCCGAAGCGCAGTCTGACCGATTCTTGCTGAAAATTTTGTTGGGATATCCTGATCAGGATGAAGAGTTTAGAATTGTCACGCAATACAGCAAAAATGAACAGGAACCATTGAGAAAAATACTAGGGAAAAATTCATTGCTTGCGTTGCAGCGGTTTACGAGACAAGTCCCTATTGCTAATGACTTGGTGAAATATTCTATCGCTATTGTGACCGCGACAAGAAATGAGAAAGAATTCATTGAGTTTGGCGCGTCTCCTCGAGCGTCTATTGGGATTGTTCTTGCAGCGAAAGCTCGCGCGTTAATGCAGGGGAGGGCGCATGTCAGTGAAGAAGATATAAAAGAGATGGCGTATCCAATTTTGCGGCATAGAATTATTCTGAACTTCGAAGCAGAACGAAAAGGCTTGACAACAGATAAAGTGGTGGAGCATTTGCTGAAGAAGGTTAGGGTTTAAAATCAATCTCTTCACTTCGTTCAGAAAGGTTTTATGATTATGAAAGCAGTAAATAAAAAAAATGATAACTCTGTCACGAGCAAAGCGAGTGGAACAGAGTTATATCACTGTATATTCTGTAAAATCGCGAAAGGAGAAATTCCGTGCAATAAAGTGTATGAAGATAAAGAGTATCTCGCGTTTCTTGATATTAAACCATTGAATAAGGGACATGTCTTAGTGATTCCCAAAAAGCATTTTCAGTGGGTGTATGATGTTGATGATCAGAGTGGATATTGGAAGGTCGCGCAAAAGATCGCGAAGAAACTTGTTTCAAATATGAATGCGAAGTATGTTCATTTTGTGACGTGGGGTTTGGAAGTCCCGCATGCGCATATTCATGTTGTTCCAAGATATGAGGATGATCATCATGAAGGCTTTTTGCAGTGGGAAAAATCGTTGAAGTTGTCGCAAGATGAGATGAAAGAGATTTCTGGGAAGTTGCAATAAAGAAAATAAGTTTAAGATAGACCCCATTCTTCTCCACAATCTAATATTTGACTTGAGTTATATACACAAATATTAATTCTTTCTTTTATTGTTTCATTACAATATTGACATTCTATACTCAAATTCAATTCCTGCTCCCCTAAAGTTATTGAAGAAGTATCACACTCTCCTTTTGCAGCACATATCTGAGAACGACAGTCGAATCTAACTCCCATAATTTGTGTGTCATTTAAAGATTCTATGAATCCACCTTTAGGAGGAATACAAATTATTTGTTCATTTTCTAAGCGGATTTGAACAGAACCTGCAGGAAACTGTCCATTATTGCTTATTAACATGTAGAAACCTGCTTCTGCTGTACCCAAATAATATCTTTGAAAGGCTAAATAAGTAGAAGGATTAGGAATATAAAAGTGAATTTCAGGATTTAAAGGAGCAATGGAATCTAGTTGTCTTTCAATTAATTTATTAGATAACTCAATGTTTCCACTTGTAATGGTAATAGTCCAGATTGTTACAACGACAAGAACTATACTTACAAAAATAGAAATAGCAGTTAAACTGTTTCGAGTTAGTTCTGGTTTTTGTAGATTAAATTTATACTCATTCATCGCATCTTTTTGTATTTTTTCTGATTCAACTTCGAATGTCTTTAACTGAGATAAAAACTGTTGTATCACTTTATTTTTTTCAATATCCTCTCTTAATTTAACAATATCCTCCGAAAGAATTCCTTTAACTTCGCGAAATTGTTCTAAAGAATAATTTTTTGTAATTATTACTGCATATGTTATACGAACAAGATCTTCAATTTGTTTTGGAGATATGTCTGCGTAAAATAATGTAAGAATACGTTCATGTCTTTCATTATTTACTATACTTTTTATCTCATCCCATATTATTTTTTTAAGTTCTTTTAGTTTCTCAAAATCAGCAATAAATTTCTGAGTTCTTTCCCATAACATTTTAGAGAACCAAAGATGTTTATTCTCTTTCTGAAGTCCCACCGTTGAGTAGTCTTCATCAGGATCTGCGTATCGAGAAGCCATTCTAATTAGATAAACTCTCATTTTAATTTCCTTAGACAGAAGGGGATAAATGTCTCTAGCATCATCTTCGTGTACTTTAAAAGAAAAGAGTTCTTTTAGTTTATGAACCATCTTTGAAAAAAAATTTGCCATAGAACACCGTAAAACTATAATCTCTATTAAAAGATATCCAATAAAAAACGGACCATGCGGGATTGAACCGAACGTAGTGAGCGTTCTGCCAAAAATCTGTGATTTTTGAGCACGTTCGAATCCCGCTATAGAAAATACGGGCCGTGCGGGATTCGAACCCGTGACCTAAGGATTTCTTCTTGAATAAAGGAGTCCTTCATTTTAAATAAGAGTCCTTCGCTCTACCAGGCTGAGCTAACGGCCCATGTCTCTTGTGAAAAAGAGGTTGTTTATATGTTTAATTCATGGAAAAGAAGATTGAAGAAAAAGTAGTCAGGCAAAAACAACATGGCCAGACGGAGCAAAATTTGCGATACAAATTTTGCGAAGTAGGACAAGCTTTTTGGCTTAATTGATTAGAGAAAGCCAAAAAGTTGGCCGTCTGTGCCATTGTTGTTGTTTTTGCTTGTATTTGAAGATAATGCGTTTGATAGATTTTAAGAACAAAAAGCTGGCGGTGATGGGCTTTGAACCCACGACATCCACGTTATGAGCGTGGCACTCTAACCAGGCTGAGTTACACCGCCAATTTCTATGCTCACGAAAATAAGAACCTTTTTTAAGCTTTTTCATTTATTTACACGAATGGACAACATTCAGGAAATCCAACAAACAATCCTCCAGTGGTACAAAAAAAATGGTCGTCAGCTTCCTTGGAGGCAAACAACAGATCCATACAGAATTCTTGTTTCAGAAATGATGCTGCAGCAAACACAAGTCGATCGTGTCATTCCAAAATATTACGCGTTTCTTGAACAATTTCCAACAGTCTCATCATTGGCAGACGCGCAAACAGCAGATGTTCTAAAAATGTGGTCAGGGCTTGGCTACAACAGAAGAGCGCTTTATTTGCAAAAATGCGCGCAAACAATCAAACAAAAATATAATGGAAAATTTCCAGAAACAACAGAAGAGTTGATTGCGCTTCCAGGGCTTGGAAAGTATACTGCTGCGGCTGTGCAGAGTTTTGCGAACAATAAAGATGTCGTGGTGATCGATGTCAACATTGAGAGAATTTTCAAGAGAATATTTTATGGAAAAATTGAAGCGGCGGAAGCGATTGCGTGGCATATCCTTCCAACAAATGAATCAAGAAACTGGCATAATGCGCTTATGGACATTGGCGCGTTATTTTGTTCAGCAAAAAATCCAAAATGCGATCTTTGTCCTCTTCAGAGACATTGTGCAGCAGCGAATAACAAAGAGCGAATAGAAGCGACGTGGAAGAAAAAGAAAGTCGTGCCATTCAAAGATTCAGATAGAATTGTCAGAGGAACGATTTTGAAACTCTTGACCACAAAGAATGGGCAGGAGCAGGATCAAATCTACAAACAACTTATCGAGCAGAATATTAAACGGGAAAAGGAAAAGTTTGAAGAGATTATTGTGCAATTAGAAAAGGATGGTTTGATTAAAAAGGAAAATAATATGCTTTCATTGCCATAACTCATTCATTTCTCATACACGCGCCAGAAAGCAGATAATCGCTTAGCAACGACCTACTACACAGTTTATCCTTTATTTATTAAATAAGAAGGTGAAAATAAAGACATGAGAATTCAAAAACAAATAAAGCGAGTTAAGAGAGTGATAAAGAAACAAGATTGCGAAACCTAACCAGCAATAACTTTTATAAACAATTCATTGTTCTAAAACAATAATCTTGCCAACGTGGGACAATCTGGTACTCCGCAAGACTGGAAATCTTGTTTCCGCAAGGATCTCCCGGTTCAAATCCGGGCGTTGGCGTCCTTCTCTTCCAAATCTTATTGTTTTTCGTAGCCGGATTTGAACACACACAAAAATTCTTGCGAATTTTTGGTGCCACGCTCACTTCGTTCGGTGGAATCCGGGCGTTGGCGTTTTTCTTAATCTATACTCCTACTGACGAAAGGTTTAATAAGAATGAAGCGTAAGGAAACACCATGAACATCACTTTCTTTGAACTCGAGCCTTGGGAAAAAGAGTATATGGAGCAAAAGCTCAAGCACCACAAACTCACTTTCATTCGTGGTCCATTGTCAAGAGAAAACGCGGAAACAGCGAAAGACGCGGCGTGCATTGGTGTTTTTGTGCATTCAGAGTGTTCAGCGGCAGTGCTCAAGAAACTGCCAAAGCTCAAATACATCGTGACGCTTTCTACAGGATATGATCACATTGATGGAGACTATTGCAAGAAGAAAGGTATTATTGCGATGAATGTTCCAAAATATGGAGAGAATACTGTTGCGGAGTTTGCGTTCGCTCTTATCCTAACACTCACAAGAAAAATGTATCCGTTAATAAAAAGAGTAAGGGAAGAAAATGAGTTCACTTGTAAAGGATTGCAGGGCACAGATCTTCGAGGAAAGACACTCGGTGTTTTAGGAACAGGAAACATTGGAGAACACGTCATCAGGATTGCGAATGGATTTGAAATGAAAATTCTTGCATACTGTCATAACCCCAAGAAAGAATTAACAAAACAATATGGAGTGCAGTATGTCTCGTTCAAAAAATTATTGAGTAATGCGGACATAGTCTCTCTTCATATTCCTTATACACGAGAGAATCATCATCTTATGAATAGAGAAACTATTGGCATGATGAAGAAAGGCGCGTTGCTTATCAATACAGCAAGAGGAGCGTTAATAGAAACAGACGCGTTGTATCGTGCGCTGAAAAATAAACATCTTGGTGGTGCTGGGTTGGATGTGCTCGAACAGGAATGCGAAGTGCAGGAAGAAAAACAACTTTTGACAAGCAAATTTCCTCCAAAATGTAATCTGAAAACAATATTGGAAGATCACTTGTTAATGAAGATGGACAATGTCATTATAACACCGCATAGTGCGTGGTATTCAAAAGAAGGGCTTACAAGAATTCTTGATACTTCTATTGAGAATATCGCTTCTGTAAAAAAGAGACCAAAAAATAGAGTGGCATAAGAGTACTGCCATAAATTATTAATAGGAAACCCTATTCTTTCTCTTTATCGCATTAGTAGTCCAGCGGTAGGATTCGAGCTTCCCAAGCTTGCGACCCGGGTTCAAATCCCGGCTAGTGCATTTTCTTACGAATTTATCCTTTCCATTCTTCAACCATACTTGCCATACTTTTCAAGCCAGGAACAAGACTTTTCTCATCTCCAATGCGGTTGTGAAGCCAAGGGTTCACAATCCACTTGATGTCTGTCAGAGATTTAGGATTGACGAAATAGAACATCACTCGTTGATGAGTCGCAAATTGTTGCCAATGATCGATAAGCACCTGTAAATTCGCAGTAGTATTATAACAAACAACGTTGACAGAATAGTTTGGGTCACTATCACTCTTTTTCGCGGCAGCAAGAATCTCATGCAAATCACCAAGTTTTTCATAACAAAAAGAATCCTGTTTTTTGTCTCCTTTGAAGGTGATATGCACAATGTGCCCTTTCTCTTCAATATGAAGAATCTGCTGTTTCATCATATCTTTGTTTTTCAGAAAAATAGTGATCCATTCAGGGAGTGACATAGAGAAAATTCTGTTTGTTTTACTTTAAATAGTTTGTTTTTTTCACACCAAACTCTTCCCACCCATTTCTTCAGGTTTTGGAACATCGAGTAATTTCAAAATAGTTGGCCCTATATCCTGCAACCCTCCATTTTCACGAAGTTCATGCGTTAAATGATTGCTAATCACAGAAAGCGGCACTTTGTTGGTCGTATGGCTAGGGCAAGGTTCTCCGTTAGGATAGAGCATCTGTTCTGCGTTGCCGTGATCGCCAGTCAGCAATACAACGCCATCCTTCTTCAAAACAGCAGAAACAATCTTCCCAACGCATTCGTCAACAACTTCACACGCACGGACAGTTGCCTGATAATTTCCGCTGTGTCCCACAAGATCAGGGTTTGCAAGATTGATCAAAACAAAATCATATTCTTTTTTCTCCATTGCCGCACATGCTTTCTCTGTAATTCCGTAAGCGCTCATTTCAGGCTGTGTTTCATACGATGGAACCTTTGGTGAAGGAACAAGAATTCTATCTTCTTTGGGAAATCCTTCCTCTACTTGGCTGTTAAAAAAGAAGGTGACATGGGCGTATTTCTCAGTTTCAGCGATGCGCAGTTGCCGTAGTCCTGCTTCACTTAAGCATCGTCCCAAATTGTGCGCGACTTTCTGTTGAGGAAAAGCAACAGGAAGGTGAAACTCCTTATCGTACTCGGAAAAACAAACAAAGAATGTCTGCGGTCTGCGCGCAGAAACCGATACAGCGCATTTTTTCCCAGAAAGCATGGAGGTCATTTGTCGTGTTCTGTCGCTTCTAAAATTATAAAAAATAACACTGTCTTTTTCTCCAACAAGTCCAACAGGTTTTCCATTTTCTGTGATGACTGTTGGCTGAACATAATAATCTGTTTTATCGCCACGTTCATACGCCGCAAGAATTCCTTCTTCAGCAGATGCAGAAGAAAAACCTTTTCCAGCAACAAGAAGTTCGTATGCTTTTGTTGTTCGATCCCAGTTTGTGTCGCGATCCATCGCGTAATAACGACCAACAAGCGACGCGATTTTACCAACACCTATCTTTCTGATGTGATGATTGAGTTCAACAAGATATTTGTGCGCGCTTCGCTCAGGAACATCTCGTCCATCTAAGAATAAATGAAGAAATACTTTTTCCTGTTTCTGTTTTTTCGCAAATTCAAGTAACGCGTAAAGATGGTCAACAGTTGCGTGAACACCTTGATCAGAAAAAAGACCCATAATATGAAATGCGCTTTTGTTCTTCCTGCAGTTTTCCGCTGCCTGAAGAAGCACAGCGTTTTCAAAGAAGCTTCCATTGTGTATCGTTCGATTAATAAGTTCGAGGGGTTGCCAGATAATACCGCCTGCGCCCATAGTCAGATGTCCAACCTCAGAACCACCTTGTGTTCCTGCGGGTAATCCAACAGCGTTGCCGCTTGCGTCAAGAAGTGTGGTGGGATATTTCTTCATATACAATGTATCGTTGGGCACTTTTGCGTGCGCGATCGCGTTTCCCTTTTTTTCAGGAGAGTAACCCCAGCCATCGCGGACAATAAGAACAACAGGTTTGAAAGTCATGAGTTCTTTTGTCATCTCATGCTATAAATAGTTTTCTTAAGAAGGGGTGATTTGGAAGATTTTTGTTTATTATTTGCTTAAGAAACTAAAAAAAAGAGACGCTCGACAAGTGCTCGCGTCTAAACACAGAGACTCTCACATGAAGCGTTCGAGTCTCTGTGTTTAGTAAAACCAACAACATGGCCAGACGGAGCGAACTGCGTTCCCATACGAAGTGGGGGGTTGCAGTTCGCGAAGTAGGACAAGCTTTTTTGCGTTAGAAATGAGAATGGAGCAAAAAAGTTGGCCGTCTGTGCCTGTGTTGTTGTTGGTTTTATTATAATCCATTACGATAATTTAAAGAAAAATAGAAGAACAAAAAACTAATTTCTCTTCTGATATCTCTCGCCACTTGTATAAAGCGCAACCTGTGTTCCAGAAGAATCATAAACAGCGTATCGTCTGGTGTCAAAAAGCTCTGGATGAAGAACACCTTTTCTATCGGGTGTAAGTTCTCCTGCTGCTCTTGATTTTGTTTCAGCTTCTAAAAGTGCGGTTTCAAGGTCTAAAACATAAGAAGCACCAACTTCTGGTGCAGTTACTTGCATAGGAATACAGATAACTCCATACTGTCCAGCAGGAATTCCAGTAATTTGTTGTCCAATTCTTTCTTGTAAAGAAAGTGGTTTTTGATACGGTGTTTCTTCGCCACCTTGATGTTCTTCAGTCATAGTTTCACCTATCAGAGAAAAATAGCCATTGTTTTATAAATATTTTGCAGAACTATTGCGTGTGGTACTTCCTTCGCCATTTCTCAAATCCTAATTCCAACGCAACAATATCATCCTCAGATAATCGCCAGCTCATTGCGCCAATATTCTCTTTTATGTGCTCAGTCTTTGTTGCCTTCACGAGAACAAGCATATTTTTAGAAATGATCCAATTCAACGCGATTTGTCCCTGCGTTTTGCCATATTTCTGAGCAAGTGCGTCAAGCACAGGAAACCCTTCTTTTGCGAGAAGACCATACGCAAGCGGTCGCCACGCAACCACTTTTATGCCATGCTGCTCGCAGCAAGGTATTATTTCAGATTCCATGCGTTTCATGTATTTGCCTACGTCGCGTGCAAGTAAGCTATATTCAATTTGATTTGCGACAATTTTATGTTTGGAATATTTCTGCGCTTCCTGAAGTTCAGCAACAGAAAAGTTACTGGCCCCAATCATGCGAACCATCTTATTCTCAACCAGTTCATTCATTGCGCGCATAGTTTCAGTAATGGGAATTTGTGAATTTGGAAAATGAACAAGATATAGATCAAGATAATCAGTATGTAGTCTCTCTAAACTTTTCTTGCATGCCGTAAGAACATCATCATAATGAAGATGCTGCTGCATAACCTTCGATGTAATAAACAAATCTTTTCGAGGCACTTTGCTTTGTTTGATTGCCTGCGCGACAAGTTCTTCTGTATGTCCTTCTCCATAGAGTTCTGCGGTATCAATATGCGTTAGCCCAAGTTGAATGCCTGTTTTGAGTGCTTCAATTTCTTCTTTGTCGTGGCTAGTGCTTCTCTCCAGTTTACCACCTATTTGCCACGTCCCAAGACCAAGAACAGGGAGGGGACTGCCTCCCAATGCGGTGTATTCAATATGCGAATTGTTCATTTTTGCATCGTCCTCTTCAAATCCCGCCGCTGGCGCCGACGCGACGGGGGATGGCCCCTTGGGGTGTCGCGTAGGACAAAATTCTATGAATTTTGTCCGTAGGCCGCCAGCTGCGGCGGGATTATATAATTATAATATCACTTCACCTCAAAATCAACCATCAATGGAAGATGATCAGAGAAATGAAAATTCAAGACCTGATAATTCTTTACTTTAATTTGTTTAGAAGTAAGGATATAATCAAGTCGTTTAGACGGATGAAATGTTGGTTCAGTGAGCGTCTGTGATGTTTTGTCCATCTCATATTGATGATGCAAATGTGTTTTCTCAAGAAGCGATTGAATTTCTTCTTCACCACGGAACGTGTTAAAATCACCCATGAGAATAACAGGGTTCTTAATCTTGTTGACCATTGTAATGAGTTCTTTAATCTGCTGCGCTCGTGTTTCTCCTCCAAGCGCGAGATGCGCAAGCAATAAAGTCACCTTTTTTGGAAGATGGATGGTTGCTTCAATCACAAGACGTTTTGTTCCCTCATGAAAAACATGGTATTTTACTTTGGATAATTTTTTCTTTGCGATGATCGCGTTTGCTTGTTTATCAAGAATAGGAACATGATGAAAAAGCTTCAGCCAGCCGTGGACAGGATATTTTACTTTCTCAACAAAACTTTTCATGCCAAGCTGCTTTTCAAAATACACCACTTCATCTTTTTTTGCGCGAAATGAACCAGTGTCCACTTCAACAAGCGCAAGGATATCAGGTTTCAACTTCTTGAGATGTTCAACAATCTGTTTGTCAAGTCCTGGGGGGGGAAAAAAGATGCGCCAGAAATAAAGATATTCCCACCATTGACCAGTCATTCCTTCGCAATATTCAATGTTGTAAACAATAAGTCGATTCATTGCAGCACCAAATTATTTAACACCATACTTCGCTTTTTTGCCGAGCGCTTCTTCAATGCGTAATAATTGGTTGTACTTCGCGACACGATCGCTTCGGCTAGGAGCGCCAAACTTTGCTTGCCCTGCGTTAATGCCGACAACAAGATCTGCGATGAATGGATCTTCAGTCTCTCCGCTGCGATGACTTACGACAACACGCCAGTCAGCGGATTGCGCGCGCTTTGCGGCGTCAAGCGCTTCTGTAACTGTGCCAATTTGATTCACTTTGAGTAAAAGCGCGTTGCATGCGCGTTTGGAAATTCCTGCTTCAATTCGTTTAGGATTAGTAACAAGAAGATCATCGCCAACAATTTGCAATTTTTTGCCCATCTCTTTAGTAAAGTTTACCCAGCTTCCCCAATCATCTTCTGCGAAGCCATCTTCAATGGAAGCGATAGGATACGCGCTGGAAAGTCCTTTATAATAATCCATGAGCGCGGCGCCAGAATATTTCTTTGTCCCAAGGCTGTACTCTTTGCCATCAAAAAATTCTGATGCGGCAGCGTCGAGCGCGAAAACAATATCTTTTTTCATGCGATAGCCTGCATTCTCCACAGCTTGTTCCACCAACGCAAGTCGCTCGCCAACAGTCTTTAATGGCGGCACAAATCCTCCTTCATCGCCAATAAGTGTTCCTTGCGCTTTAAACTTTTTGTGAAGCAATTCTTTGAGTGAGTGATAACATTCCGCGCCCATGCGCAATCCTTCTTTGAAAGAGCTTGCGCCAACAGGCATGATCATGTGTTCTTGAATATCATTTTTCTGTCCTGCGTGAACGCCACCATTGATGATGTTCATCTGCGGAACAGGCATAAGGTAAGGAGATTTTTTAGAAACGTCCGCGATAAAGGAAAAAAGATGTTGTTTGTGTTGTGCGGCGCCAGCTCGTGCGCAGGCAAGAGAGACTGCGAGCATCGCGTTTGCGCCAAGAATATGTTTGTTATACGTTTCATCAAGATGAATGAGCGCATCATCAATAATTCGCTGATCAGCGGCATCGCCTATTTTCATGCCATCTAATCGTCCAGAAATTTCCATGTTCACATTTTGAACAGCGGTGAGAACGCCTTTGCCATGATATCTTTTTTTATTTCCATCACGAAGTTCGACAGCTTCGTGTTTGCCAGTGCTTGCCCCTGATGGAACAATTGCTCGAAACCAGTGTCCTGCGACTTTGACTTGCGCTTCAACAGTTGGATTTCCACGGGAATCCAACACTTCTCGTCCTTTGATTGCTTGTATTTTTGCCATGGAATATTTTCTGAGAATATGAAATTATAAAGATTGTGTTTTTGAAGGAAAACTATTTAACGAACAAGCGTTTCATATCTTCCATGGATCGCGCAATAAAAGATAAGTCCCTTTTAGATAAATTTTGTATTGATTTTTGCAAAATAGTTGAACGACATACGCCGTACATTATTGTTTCAGGGTTTCTTGCGATTGCCTCAGGAAGAGTTCGTGGAACAGAAGACATTGACATGATTATTCCACATCTTTCACCAGCTGTATTTTCAAAACTTCATGATGACTTGTACAAGAATGGTTTTGTGTGTGTGCAATCTGCCGCGAGCCATGAAGTGTATGATTACCTAAAAGATAATGTCTCTGTTCGATATACATGGAAAGACAAGCCGGTTCCTGAGATGGAAATAAAATTTGCGAAGGATATGCTGGACAATATTCAGCTTCAGACAAAAGAAAAAATCCCTCTGACTGGTCTTGATGTCTGGTTTTCAAGTATTGCTATTAATATTGCGTTCAAAGAAGAATATCTCAAATCAGATAAAGACATGGAAGACGCGAAACATCTGCGAATGGTGTATAGTGAAAGAATAAACGAAAAAGAGATCAATGAAATAAAAAAATTAATAAGGAAAATACGATTGGGAGAATAATAGTTGGAAGAATGAGGGAATAGCATGCGAGAATCACACATGGATTTTATTGAGCGTTGGGCAGCTTTTATGAAAGAGCATCCAACCGAGTGGAAAAAAATTCACACAGAATTCATTAATGCGCAATTCATAAAGCATGAGCAATTTCTTGATAGATTATTGCAGCAGCCAAACGGAAAAAAGAAAGCACGAGGATTATACAATATTAAAAATTTGGAAGGATATCCGAGGTTTGTTTGATTCACTATTTCTGTACTCTAGATTCATACGACAATCGAACGCATTCTGCTAAACCCCAGCCATCAAACGGATATATACTGAAGTTATCTTTCTTACAAGAAAGATCAAACTCTCGAAGAATAGCTCCTGGTGAATTTGCTTGACAAAATGCAGCAATTTGTGGGTTACGTTCTCTGTCTGGAGCGAAAGAAGGGTTCCATACTCTTTCATCAGTTCGTGGTGTTTCATACCACGTACTAATGAAGGTTTCTAATATACGAACGCTGTCTTGAAATAATGATCCCTGTGAAAAAGCAGTAATTCCATATTTATCTCGCATTGCTGTAAATTGTTCATAAATCTGTACATCCACATGCTTACTAAGATATTCCAAATCATCGTCTGAAACTGACGGAGCCCATTGTTTACGTTGAGCATAAAGTGTTTCTTTATGCTTCTTAGCCACATCCACGGCATGCGTACACCTCTCCAAACATTTCAAATATTCGTCTGGAACTGACGAACCCTCTAGTTTAAATTGAGCATGAAGTGTTTCTTTATACTTAACCCTGTTCTCGGCATACCTACTCTTCTCCAAAGAACGATTGAAGGAATCTATAGCATCAGGATACTCTTGAAGAGCTTCCCAGAATTCTAGTGGCAATTCAGCAGCTTCCTCATGAAAAGAACCTAAATAACGTTCCACACATTCTTTATCCCATAACTGCCACAGTATCATTCCTGTAGTTTCTTTCTCATAACGAAGTACTTCTAATAAAACACCAAGAGGATTATTGAGAGAGAGCGTCCCATCACGAAGTAAGTCTTGAAGCTCTTTGTAATCCCAACAATCAAAGCTTCCACACCATTTTTGAAATGCGTCCAATGTTGTAATTCCTTCTTGCATAGAAGAAAGAGATACACAGCGGTTTATATATTTAATTCAAGGCAAACTATATAAACTAATTATAGTAATCAACAACTTCATGACCATCACAGTAACGCTTCCAGACAATTCAAAAAAAACATGCAAGAAAGGATCAACACCATTAGATGTCGCGCATTCTATCAGCGAAGGACTTATGCGCGCGACAGTCGGCGCAGTAATAAACAACGAAATAGTCGACGCGACAAAACATCTCAATCACGATTGCACACTCAAACTTATCACATTCAAAGATGAAGCAGGAGTCGAAATCTTCCGCCACAGTTCAGCGCACCTCCTCGCGCAGGCAGTAACAGAATTATTTCCCGAAGCAAAGCTCACTATTGGTCCGGTAGTCGAAGAAGGATTCTATTATGACATTGATCATCCCCCGTTCACGCAGGAAGATCTTGATAAAATCGAAGCAAGAATGACTGAAATTGTCAACAGAAAATTAGAAGTGAAACGATTAGAATTGAGCAAAGAAGAAGCGCTCAAAATGTTCAAGGACAACAAATACAAAGTCGAACTCATTACAGAAATTCCTGGAAAAACAGTCTCCGTGTATCAGCAGGGAGAATTCAAAGATCTTTGCACAGGTCCGCACGTGCCAAACACGTCGCACATCAAAGCGTTCAAGCTCACCAAAATGGCTGGCGCATATTGGCGTGGCGACGCGAAGAACAAGCAGCTCCAAAGAATTTACGGCATTAGTTTCCCTGATAAAAAACTCTTGAAAGAATATCTTGCGCAAATTGAAGAAGCGTTGAAAAGAGATCACAGAAAAGTAGGACGAGAGCTTGACCTTATCAGTTTCCAGGAAGAATCTCCTGGCGCGGCGTTTTTCCATCCAAAAGGAACAGTTATTTTCAACGAACTTCAAAAATTTATCAGAGAGCAATATTGGAAGCGCGGCTTTAAAGAAGTCGTCACACCATTGGTCTATGACAAATCGTTGTGGGAAACGTCTGGTCACTGGGCGCATTACAAAGATAACATGTTCACTTTCACTGTCGACAACAAAGAAGTATCTCTCAAGCCAATGAATTGTCCATCACATTGTTTGCTCTACAAAACAGATATGAAAAGTTATCGCGATCTTCCATTGAGAATAGCGGATTTCGCTCCGCTTCATCGAAATGAGCTCAGAGGAGTTCTTGGTGGTTTGACAAGAGTCAGAAAATTCCAGCAGGATGATGCGCACATTTTCTGTACGTTAGATCAACTTGATCATGAACTCGATGACGCGATTGATTTTGCGAATGTGGTCTACACAAAAGTATTCAACTTTGAATATAGAATTGAGCTCTCCACCCGCCCTGAAAATTCCATGGGAACAGCAGAGCAGTGGGAAAGAGCGGAAGCTGCGTTGAAAGCGGCGTTAGAAAAAAATAATATTCCCTACAAACTCAACCCAGGTGATGGCGCGTTTTATGGTCCAAAGATAGATCTCCACATCAAAGATTGTATAGGAAGAAGCTGGCAGCTCTCGACAATCCAAGTGGATTTCCAGCTTCCACAGCGATTTGGGTTAACCTATGAAGGCACGGATGGAAAAAAACACACGCCGGTCATGGTGCATCGAGCAGTGCTTGGTTCATTAGACAGATTTATTGGAATCCTCATCGAACAATACGCGGGAAAGTTCCCATTATGGTTAAATCCAGTGCAAGTGAAAGTCTTGCCACTTGCGGATCGTTTTAACGAGTACGCGGAAAAAGTGTGCAGTCAATTGCGAGAGCAGCTTATCCGTGCAGAAGTGGATGATCGTTCAGAGTCATTGAATAAGAAAGTCCGTGAAGCGCAATTAGCGCAAATAAATTACATTCTTGTTGTAGGAGAAAAAGAGCAGAAAGACCACACCGTCAACATTAGAACAAGAGACAATGTTGTCCATGGAGAGAAGAAAGTGGATGTGTTCTTGAATGAACTTCTCAAAGAAATTAAGGAGAGAAGATTGTGAAGGAGGAATTATGAAGAGAGTTTCTTTTTATGTAATCATGTTTCTTATTTTTTCAGTCTTTATACCTGTATCTTTTGCTTCTGATTCATTAAATAACACGAAAAAAACCTATGCTGTGATAGGAAGGTATGGATGTAGTGAAAATTTTATTATTTCTGATGAAGAGATATCATCTGTCAACAAGTCATTGTATAATCTGCCTCAAGTTTCATTCATAAAAGAATATCCTACTTCTGACGATCGTTTATTTAGTGCAGAAATTCATTTATCTGATGAGAGTAAGAGAGATGTAATATATGTTACCCTATTAAAAAATCATTGGCTTCTAAGTTACAACTTTTCAGATATGGGAGAACTAGAAAAAGGTAGTGGAGAAGAAGATGTAATTCAAGGGGTAATTACAACATATAAAAACTGCGAAAATTATAGTAATGTGATGGTACGTGTTTATATCATTAATCCTATTCCTGATTTAGGTTGTGATTTGTTTAGTTCAGATTTTGAATGCAGAAGTAATAATAATTTCTCTGAAATTGAAACGTCTTTATTTAATACTAAATTCAATGATATCTCTGTTCATTTTGGAGCCTCAGATTCTGTTTATATTATGTATGGTGCTGATTGGGATAATATTAACAAGATAACAAGTAGAGAGATTATTTTCTCAGAAACATCTCTTATTTCCAATGGCCATGAACAAGCCAGCATAAAAAAGCAGTCCGTATTTCTTTCTACAGTATTTTACCCTGCATATTATAAAGAACAGCAATTAGGACGTCTGAAAGAAGATATATTTGATTATGAAGAATCTTTAACCGGCAAATTCTGGTTTACAATACTCTTTTTTGAACATATTCCTACAAAGGTAAGTGATTATAGAATCCAATTAAAAGACTTTCAAGACTTTACATCTAATGCAAGAGAAGAGTTAAACAAAAATGGTTTTTATGAGGAGTATTATTCTTATTATTTATATCCTCTTTTAGATAGGATGGAACTTGAAAATCAGGATGCGAAAGAAAGATTGAATAGGATACTCAGCATAAGGGAAGAAGCAAAAACTTCATTTATTCTTTATCTAACAATATGCTCTATTATGATGTCTGTTTTTATTCCATGGCTAATTTATTATCTTGAAAAAAGAAATAATCAAGAGAGTGAAAAAAAAGCATATGGATTTTTAGATAATATTAAAGAGAGTATAACGAGAGAAGGTACAAATCTAAAAGCAAGCATTGATAATTTCAGGAAAGAAGCGATAAACAAAAAAGATGAACTAAAAGAAGCAGTAAAAAAGCTTGACACTTCTTTCTCACGAGTTTCTACTTCTGTGACACATTTGAGTAAGGATACAACCAAAGTATTAAATGAATCTAATGAAAGACAGGAGAAAGTGATTTCTATCTTAAAAGAAATAAAAGAAGAGTTAGAAGAGCCAAAATTATAATATTTCCTTTCGCCATATCTGTAAACTTTTCGGAAAAAATCATTCTATCCGAAAATCTTTCGAACAAACCGAAAAAATATGGTATTTTCTTGAAATTTTTTCGGAAAACTCGTCGATATTTGTATTAATAAGTTAGTCTAAGAAAAAGACAAGATGCTGGAGTCGTCTAATCAGGTAGGGCGGAGGTCTGATATGCCTCTAGGGAAGTCTAGAGGCTTCAGAAAGCCTCTCGGTTTTCACAGGCCGCTCTGGGTTCAAATCCCAGCTCCAGCGTCTTCATAATCACACTAATAATATAAATTTTTCCTACCCAAGCGCCCGCAATCGTTCTTTCAACAAAGAAATAGTTTTTTTCAACAACTCTTCATTTTTCTGTAAAAAATCCTGAATTTTTTGTGGAGGAATCCTATGCATCTTCAGTTTCAGAGAAAAAAGTTCTTCAATCAGGCCGTATTCTTTTTTAAAACCACGAAGATGGTGTTCAAAATAACCAACAAGACATTGAGGATTGCTGCAGGTATATCCGTTTTTGTATAAATTTGAATACAACAACTCTTTAACAATATCATAATACGCCTCAAGTTTGAGGACAATATATTTCTGATCAACATGATGTTGAAGAAAATCTTCGCGAAGAAGCGCCATGCGTTCCATCTGAATCGCCATGCTTCTGTTTGGTTTTGTTTTTGTAATGTATTTTTTTGCGATGCATGCTTTCCAGGATTCCATGGATCAACTTATTTTTCTGTGCTATATATATTTTTTCGTGCCATTCGATCCAGCAAGCGAAATTGTCGACTTTTCATAATAATAATAATAATAATAAAAAAATTATATAGGGATTTTCAAAGACTGTAAGGCGATTATTTACTCAACAACAAAAAAAACACACACCCACAAGGCCTTTTACTGTCAGGGGGACCCATGAGCCGAAGTAACGAATGAAAAAAAGAAATTTGAAAGAAAAATTCGGTGAATGGGGTTATTTGTTTTTTTTTAAAATGTCAGAAAAAATAATATATCCCTCGAAAGATAAGATGGCACATTTTTTCCCAACCTTTATATAGGAAAAACCACCAAAATATCTCATGGTCATCACAGAAGAGATTCTTGTCACAAAATCAGGAAAAATGGAAAAAGATTTTCTTCATATTGTCTCCCTTATTCAGAGTGCAAAAAAGAAAGCACTCGCAACGGTAAATACAAATCTCATTGATTTGTACTGGGCAATTGGAGCCTATATAAGTAAAAAGATAAAAACCGCCCAATGGGGTGAGTCAGTTGTAACAGAATTATCCTTTTTTATATCTAACAAGTATCCTCATTTACGCGGCTATTCAGATAAAAATCTTTGGAGGATGAAGCAGTTTTATGATCTATATAAACAGCAGTCAAAACTCTCGGCACTGCTGAGACAAATAAGCTGGACAAATAATCTCTTAATTTTATCCAAAGCAAAGACCATTCAAGAGAGAGAATTTTACATTAGACTTTCAATAAAAGAGAATTATAGCTCTCGAGAGCTTGAACGGCAGATTGATTCTGGCTATTTTGAAAGGAGTGTTATATCTCGGAAAAAAATCTCAGCAGTGATGAGACAAAAAAGACCGGAACTTTTAGAAGTATTCAAGGACACATATATCTTTGATTTTCTTGATTTACCAAAAGACCATTCTGAAAAAGATTTACAGATTGCGTTACTCAATAGTTTTAAAGATTTTGTTCTTGAGTTCGGAAGAGATTTTGCATTTGTTGGAGAAGAGTACAGAATACAGGTAGGGAATAATGATTATTTTATTGATCTACTTTTTTATCATAGGAGCTTGCAGTGCTTAGTTGCCTTTGAGCTCAAAATAGAAGACTTTAAACCTGAATTTCTTGGGAAGTTAAACTTTTATCTTGAAGCACTAGATCGAAATGTAAAGAAAAAACATGAAAATCCTTCTGTAGGCATCCTCCTTTGTAAAAGTAAGGATGATGAAGTCGTAGAGTACGCATTGAGCAGAAGCCTTTCACCCACTCTTATTTCAGAATATAAAACAAAGTTAATCAATAAACAAGTATTACAAAAGAAACTTCACGAATTATATTTACTGACAAAGAAGCAAGGTGATGAGTAAACAATGGTCACCACAGAAGAGATTCTTAGTCAGCCAGATCAGGAAAAAAGAGAAGAAAAGAAAGAGTTGGAAAAAAAAGCAAGTCTCTTCACTGTTATATCGTTAACCATCGCCTCAATGATTGGTTCTGGTTTATTTTTTGGCGCGGGAATCGCGGCAAGTTACGCGGGTCCTGCATCGTTAATTGCTTGGGTTTTATTAGGAATAGTAACAGTCTATGTTGGAATGTGTTTTGGTGAACTCGTCGCGATGTTTCCGAAGGCAGGGGGTGTCTACGAGTTTACTAAACAAAGTTATGGGCGATTTCCTTCATTTCTTATTGGATGGATTACATGGGTCACAGGAAATCTTGCGGGGGCGGTATTGCTGATCGCGGGACTTGATTATCTTGTTTTTGTTTTTCCTGATTTTTTTCCACCAGAACATGCGGCAGCAATAAAATTAGTTATTGGAATTGCGATTTTGTTATTTCTCAATTATATCACTATGCGCGGCGTCGAAGCAAGCGGTGCGATTCTTGGATTTTTCTCCGCGGCAGCTATTGCAATTGTATTAGCGATCATTTTCAGGGGTATTTTCGAAGTGAATATGAGTAATTTCACTCCATTCTTACCGTATTCTCCAATTTACATTTTTGTTGCGTTTTTCTTTATTGTGGAAACATTTTTTGGTTGGGACGGCGCGACGTATATTGCGGAAGAAACAGAAAATCCTGAGAAAGTTATTCCAAAAGTTCTTGTTTGGACATGTATTGGAGTTACTGTCGCGGGATTTGTCATGGCGTTTGTCATGTTAGGAGTAATTAATTGGGAGGAACTTATTCTATCAGAGATTCCTGCGGCAGATGTCGCGACTATTTTGTTTGGGAGCTGGGGAGCGCCGCTTGTAGGAATAGCTGTCTTTCTTTCATTAACAGGAGCAACAGCGAGTATTGTCGTGACATCGCCGCGTTTGCTTCTTGCGTTAGCGAGAGATAAACTCTTTGTCGACGCGATGGCAGATGTGCATCCACGATTTCAGACACCGCACAAAGCGATCATCTTCCAGACTATTGTTTCCATATTCATGCTTTTGATAGGGTTTGGGCAATATACCATGATGCTTTCATTAGAAGTTCCGCTTGCGTTGTTTCTCTACATCGCGGTTATCTGTTGTGTTCCTGTGTTGCGCTACAAAATGCCGGACTTTCCTCGTGCGTATAAAATAAAATTTGGGGTTGTTGGTCCAATTCTCGTCTCACTTCTTTACACAAGCGTTATTGTTGTCTGGATGTTTGAAGATCCGAGTGCGCTCTCGACATTTTTTATCGGACTTTCAATTATTGGGTTCGCGATTCCTATTTACATGCTCCTCACGCTCTATCACAATCCAGATGTGATCATTCCAGTAATCAACGATATTTCTGTTTTGACCTATTGGTTGGAAGATTTTCTTCTCCCGCGAGATATCAGAAAACAAGTGTTGACGTTGTTTGAAGGGTATGAAGGAAAAAATATTCTCGAGTTTGGTTCTGGCGTTGGAACAATGACCATGCATCTTGCGGAGTTAGTCAAACCAGGAGGCCATATTTACGCTGTTGATCTCAGCAAAGGCAACATCAAGATTATAGACAAGCGCGCGGCAAAAAAAGGACACACGCATGTTCATACGATTCATGACGAGCATCAAGTTAACCGTGTCCATCCCGATGTTCCGCGAGTAGACATGATTTTTTCGTTTGGAATGTTATCCTACATTCAGGATTTGAAAAAAGTGCTCAAAGAATTGCATATTCGCCTGCCAGAAGGAGGGCATGTTTGTTTTATTGAGTACGCGAATCTCTATAAAGTGTTGCCAAATGTAGGGTGGCTCGCGCATCCAGATAAAATTCGAGAAGTATTCATGGAGAATGGATTTTCAGTCACCGTGCAGGTTTACAAAGGTTTACTCTGGGATTATGTGGTGATTTATGGCATGAAAAGTCAGGAAGGCGTGCCGTACATTTGATGTATAGCTATTTCTAAAACAAAGAGTAATTTGTCTCCTACTTCACGCGCAAAACTTCCAGATTCCGCGGTGATGCTGTCTCAATCTTGAACTGTTTATGCACAGAAGAAGCAAGATCTAAGCATCTGCTGCTCTCTCCGTGATTCACGATAATTTTCTTCGGCTTTGGCATGCAGCGATAAATAAAATTCATGAGTTCTTTACGACTGCTGTGACCAGATAATCCTTCAATGGTATGGATTTCCATATTTATTTTGACGACTTCAGGTTTCTTGTTCGCGCCAGCGTCAAACGCGATTTCTCGTTCCCCTTGCTGGATTCTTCGTCCCAAACTTCCTTCTCCTTGGTAGGAAGTAAAGACAAGGCTGTTTCGATCAGACGCGGCGAAATGTTTCAAATACTGCACGCTCGGTCCACCGACAAGCATACCGGATGTTGCGAGAACAACGCATGGTCCAGTTTCTTCCATAATCTGTTGTCGTTCTTTTCCACCGCCCACTTCTTTAAAGATAGGAGAGAGGAATGGATTATGGTCTTTCTGAAAAATAAGTTTTCGCACGTTTGCGTTCAAAAATTCAGGGTATGCGGAGTGAATCGCGGTAACGTCCCAGACCATGCCGTCAATGTAGACTGGAATTGCTTCCAAACGTCCAGTTCTGACGAGTTCTTCAATAACAAGAAGTACTTCTTGCGCTCGCCCAACGCCAAGAACAGGCAGCAGCACGCGTCCACGTCGTTCAAGGGTTTTGGTGATGATCTCAATAAATTGCTGTTCGCATTCAAAGTGCGTCGGATAATTATTATCTTTTCCACCATAGGTGCTTTCAATAATCATGGATTCAAGACGAGGAAATTGCGTGACTGCGGGATCAAGCAATGTTGTTCGTCCATATTTCATGTCGCCAGTGTAAAGCATGTTGTGCAGTCCATTGCCAATGTGCAGGTGAACCATCGCGCTGCCAATAATGTGACCTGCGTTGTACAGCGTAATTCTCACATCAGGAGTAATGTCAGAGACTTCGTCAAAATCTAAACAAATCGTATGTTTGATTGCTTCTTTGACATCATCGCTCGTGTAAAGGGGTTCTTTTCCTTCAGCGCGCGCGATTTTAATCATGTCCAATTGCAGCAAAGACATAATATCTCTTGTTGGCGCGGTGCAATAGGTCGGTCCGCGAAAACCAAATTTGTAGAGATACGGCAAAAAGCCGCAGTGATCTAAGTGGCTGTGCGTGATGATAACTGCGTCAAGATCATTAATGTTGAATTCAGGCGCTTCAAAATAAGGATATTCAGATCCAACGAGTCCAGAGGGATTGATTCCACAATCTAACATAATCCGTGATTCAGGTGTTTGCAGCAAGAAACAGCTTCGTCCAACTTCTCGTCCAGCGCCAAGCATGCTGAGTCGCACCCATTCGTGTTTTTTCTCGCGCTGCCAGCCGTCATAAATTCTATGCCCAATTTTGTCAAGGAATTTTCGGCGATAATCGCTGTGCTGATAAAGAACAAGTCTGATGTTTTCCATGAGCTGTGATCGAATAGGTGGGCTTCTTCGCACAATAGGAACCCAGAATGTTTTTTTCTTGATTTCGTAGAGCGTCGCTCCTTGTTTGCCGATAGCAACGCCGGGTTTTTCTGCTTCAATAATGACGCGGGATCGCTGGGGATCAAAGATAACTTGTTGCAAGCCAGCTTCTTCAGGAATAAGCGCGCGGATTTCTTTTTCTGTTGCTTCAACATCCATCGTGAGCGCGGGATCTGGTCGAAGTTCAACGCGTTTTTTGATAAGATCGACTGCTTCGCGGATGCAGGTCCCTGGTTCAAGAACAAAATCTTTATTTTTAGAGTAGAGCACAATGTTTGCTCCTTCAAAACATGCTTCGCTGATTTTTGCTTCAGGAACAACCTTCATAATTTCTTTGATAATTTTGGTCATAACAACTACTCCTCATTTTCTTATATGCACAGAGCATATTTTTTATGTTATTCGCTCACTTGACAATCGCTCCGCAGAACACTAATGTCAGGGGGACCCGATTTTTCTGAAAGAAAAATTGGGGTTTTATACATACGATAAAATAAACATAACAACTAAGATATCCAAAATAAAAAAGATAACTAAAAAATACATACACCTCTTTTTTTTAGAATCTTTTATTTCAACTTCAAATGTCCATCAATGTCTTGGTCAAATACTTTTTCGACTCCTTTTTGCGTGATGGTGACGATCATCGCGCCGTTTCCAGATGCGATGTCGCGCTGCATTGCCGCGTTGACTCCTTTTACCGCAAGTTCAACTGCTTCAGCAGTGGTAATATTCTTGTGATAGAGTGTTTCAAGGACACCAAATGCCATGACACTGCCGCTTCCTGAAGAGATGTAATCATCAATCAGGGAAAGCGAACCATCTGGATAAATATCATACACATAGAATCCTGTTTCATCCGCGCCGCCAACAATAAAATGCGCGATGCCTGGGATCATGGACATGCGGCGAATGTTGCCGTACACCATGTTTGCGAGAAGGTTTGCCGCTTCTTTGACAGTGTTTTCTCGTCCACTACGAATCTTTTTGAGTTGTAATTCTGCTTTAATTAATTTCGTGAGAAGTTGTGCGTCGCTGACAGTTCCTGCCATCGTGATGACCATTTTGTCCGCGATTTGCTGGATTTTCTCTGTGCGCTTGTTCGCGATCATGTAGCCAGCGGTTGCTCGTTTGTCTGCTGCGAGAACTAAGCCATCTTTACAGACGATTGCAAGGGTTGTTGTTCCTGTGCTGAGTGTTGCGTCTTCTACTTTCTTTGCTACTGCTTCGGTTGCGTTCATAAAAATCCCTCGTTTTGTTTTAAGTATTATAAGAATCCTCTTAATCTCTGATAATAGACTGAAGGAGATCAGGAATATATAAATCTTTTGAAAAATATGCTGTTTTGCACCCTCTCTTCTGCCACCATAATGGAGTGATTAATGCGGGAAAATTTAAAAGGAAATAGGTCTTTTCTGTATTTCTGCGCAAGTTTAGGACTATGCGTAAGGAAGTCAGAGATTGAAAGAGTATGACCACAACAAATGAAGAGAAAAAGGCGATAACAGAGCAGCAGTACATAGGTTTCCGTAAGAAACCCGCAAATCTTGAAACAACGCTTGCAAAACAAGAGTGTGTTCCTCTTACACACAAAAAGAATGCAGGAAGAGAACCAGGAAGTAGATATAGGTTAGTTGACCCAAAAACATTTGGTATTGTGTATGTTCTGTACCAGGAAGGAGCAAGTATCAATCCAGATTATTCACCTTCAAGAGAGGAAGGAAACATCGCTGCGGTTCTTCAAATAAACATAACGACCGGAATCATTCCGGGTTTAAGCGATCAGCCTCTTGTTGATATGCGTGATACACTTGTTGCGTATGTCTTGGATATGTACAGAGCTTCCGCAGGAGCGTTTGTGTATTTCCCACAGCCAGCAGCAAAACAGGAAACTGCGTAACTCTTACCAAACTCCTCGTCTTCTTCTCGGAGCGACTTCTTCTTCATCCTGCACATGTAACGCTCGTTCAACAGCGACAAGCCGATGATTAATGCTTTCTAAAGAAACGCGAATCGTGTCTAATTTTGCTGCGACTAATTCTAATTGCTGTGAAACATTTTGCGCGGGCGCAGCTTGTGGCGCGACTTCGTACACTTGTCTTGGCTGTTCGTAGGAAGGCATTTGCTTATCGCCTGGATGTTCCATGCCAAATCCAGAGAATCCTTCTGTACTTTGTCCCCCTTGTTTTCCAAAATCAAGTCCTGTGTCTGATGATCGAAGAAGATCCTCATCAGAAGAGGGCGTGAATCCTTGCTCGTGGGAGAGTGGTCCATAGCCTTGTGATTCTGGAGTCCCGGGTGTTTGCGGCATTGTTCCGAGTTGCTTATCAAGGTCAGCAAACGCGTCATCGCCTTTTTTCCAGAATTTGAGTTTGTCAAGGAATGCCATGACTGCATTTCGTATTGTTTTATTATAAAAATGTTTGGAAAAAACGTTTAATCTTTCTGCTGCTGAGCGGGAGTATCTGATGTGCGCTGGGGAAGGAAACTTCTTATCAAATAATGGATATGTGCTTGGTTCGTTTCATAATTTGACAATGGGAAAAAGTTTCTTTGCTAACTGTCCAACAATATGCCCTTGCTCAATAACATACTCTGTTGCCATGTCTTTCTCTGGAAGTTTATCCAAGTCATGAAACATCATCCAGAGATACTTTGGACAAGATAATCCTGCCATATATTTTGATTTTGTTAATAAAGTCATATTATCCCTTTCAATTACTTTTGGTTTTCTCCGTTTAATAATTCTTGAAAAAATTTGTATATGTCAATTATTGGTTCAGTCTGCTCTACAAAATACGTTATTTGGTCATCTATTGTTTTTTCGTCTTCTATACCCTTTCTTTTGACGAGGCAAGAAATTCTGAAACGATAGTATCTATTTTGTTGTTTGAGATCAATGTTATAGAGCGTACTGAGGATACTACCTAAATATTCTTTTCTTGCGTCTATTGTATCTTGATGCTTTTTAAGGTATTCTTTATCATCTTTTTTATCATTAAGTTCAAATTCAAAAGTGCAAATAGGTTCTTCATTCCCATCACCTTGACGATATTTCCTAACACCTTGAAATATAATTTTGAATTCACATTTTTGGTTGCTTCCTTTGATAGGTAAAGTAATTCTTTCTATCTTATTCCAAAATTTTAAAGCAGGTTCTTTTTTCCAGAAGTTTGCATCTTTTGCCCCTAATAACATCGCTAGTTTCTTTGGCATTTTTCTTTCTTCTGTTGTGAACATTAAATCAATCCCATTGCTTGCTAAATGACTTGTAATGTGAAATTCGTCAAAAGTATTTTTACTCTCTTTGTTTATAGTTATCCACAAATTCTTGTTAGATTTTTTTGAACTCTTAAGATATTTTATGGTTGGATCTTTAGTTATCTCTTTAACAAAACGATCAATAAAATTATCAAACTTATCAGTTAGTTCTTTTTCAGGTGTTCCTTTTTCCAGTTCAAGATCGGCTACTTCACTAAAATCATATTTTGTAAATCGTTCTGTCATGTGCATCAACCTCAAATATTCAGTAAACTGTTTGTTAAGAAGGTTATTTTTATCTTTAGACGATTGTAAACCTTCTCTTTCAAAGAAATCATGTACCTGCTCCCAAGAAAAAGGATACAATGTTGTTTTATGGGTATCAAATAGCTCTTTAGCTTCCTTTATTTTAGAAGCAGGTGCCAATACAATCAAAATGGGGTTATCATCAAAGCTTTGTAGATGTTCCCACTGCCCCTTTAGTTGTTCACTTATTATAGGTGCTTTGTATTTAGATTCTATTCCTATTATTTTTCTTTCAAATGTAAAGACGGCATCAGGGATACGATTTTGAGCTTCTGGGGCACTGCAATACTTTTGTAATTCTACTCTTTTAAGGTTACCAAGCTCATCTTTCTTTGTCTTGAGTATATCTATAAAAAACTTCTTTGCTAGAACATCATCAGATTTATCATGAAAATTCTCCTCTAAATTCTCAGGATCTAACACATTAACTAATGCTTTGGTTATATTATTCTCTAATTGGCGAGTGATCGCATCATCATTTCCTTCTTGCTTAGAAGTGGGACCACGATAAAAGTAAAAAATATTTTTATGCTTATCAATTCCAACCATTATATCACATCTCTGAAGTCCCATACAATTTCATTTTATTCCCCTATCAAACCCAATATACGAAGTATCAATAAAGCTGCTGATGTAATTACAAATCCCCAACCAATCTTTTCAATTAATATCATCTTCCGTTGCTTTCTTTCTCCTGTTTTTCCTTTTTTCATCTGTTCTTATCCTCTAATTGCGTAATTTTCCTGCTACCAATCAATGATTTCATTTGTAATATTGCAGTTTGTATTTGCACTGTTGGAATGTGCCGAGTTTTGAGTGTGAGTAGGTTGTCATATGATCTCATCTCATTTTATTCCGTATCTTGATTTTGTTAATAAAGTCATTTTATCTCCCAATGCCCGCCTTTGTCAGGGCCTACTCTCTTAATCAATCCTTTCTCCTTGAGCTTAGCCAGATTCTTCTTGATTGCCCTGTCTGTAAGCGATAATTTGCCTGCCATCTCCTCAATAGTAACAGCTGGATTTTGTTCAATTAAAACAAGTATTTTCTGGGAACTTTTCTGGGAACTTTTCTGGGAACTTTTCTGGGAACTTCCTTCTTCAGTGGCCTTTAAACCCAACCTTTTTTGATAGCTGTTAGCTTGCAAATCAGGACGATTAAATGTTACAATAAACCAAACGCCTGTATATTCAAATTTTGGGGTATCCAGCTTATAAGCCTCCATTTCAGATTTCATTCTGCCAATGCCAGAACCTACCTCTTCAGCCAAATCAGCCCTTTGCATCATAGAAAACAAGAATCTATTTTTGGGGTGGCTTCCGCTTAATAAGTCAGCAATAGTTATTTTTGATGGAAATGATGCGGGGTTTATTATTTCCACTTTATCATTGAAGATATTGATTTGGATATGTGAAGGAGAAAAATAATCTCTGTGCGCAAGCGCGTTAAGTATAGCTTCTCTTAATGCATTTTCAGGCAGCTCGAGGAACTCTTCCCTATATTTCTTAATATAGAATTCAGTATTCAATTTTGATTTCATATACTCTATCGCTTTATCATAATTGGCAATCAAATCAAAATTAAACTCTTGTTTATCAAGAATGATAGACTTATTTGTGCCTTGGAACAAAACACAGGTTATGTGAGAATTCAAAAAAAACTTGGAAACATCTTTGCAAAAGAACAACACTCCTGCATTAGTCATCCTGTTATTTTTAATAAAGCCGATATTAGCCAGCAATTTTGCAGCAGATAGGTCTGCACTTATCTTGCTTCTCTTGAGAAAATTTACATATGCTGTTTTATTAAAGTTCTTACCTATGTCAAATTCCTTATTTAATTTCTCGTCAAATGGTATCAAACCCTCATCTTGAAAAAACCCTTTGATTTCATCCCTGTTCAATTGCTGTGAATTAGTGCCAATTCTTAGGAAAAAGTGGCCATTTATTGAATAGGGCTTACTGGTCTCAATTGGTATATCAATTACAGCCAAATTGTCTATTTGCTCTATATCTACACTAAATGGGGGATTCATATTCCTCGCGATATCCTGTATTCTGGATTTATCAGAATTACTTAGAGCCTATCCCGAAAGGAATAAATAGTAGCTTTCTCATTGAATAGATATTAGGGAATGGGTCACGTGAGAATGAGAAGAGGTGACCCGATGGGATTAGTTGTTAGAGATGATGGTTGGAGAATTCCGGATGAACTT
>JACRPI010000029.1 GCA_016214075.1 Candidatus Woesearchaeota archaeon | reverse complement strand
GAACGTACACATAGTTGGTTCAACCGATTTAGAGGGTTATTGATTCGTTGGTCTAAAAGACCAGATGCTTACATAGGATTATTGCATCTCGCATGTGGAATAATTACATGGAGGTCAATCTAATGGGATAGGCTCTTAGAATCGTGACGCTCGCGATCAAAAATCCTGTTCCTAATCCAAAAAGAAAATAAAGTATGTTTTCTTCTTCTGGAAGTGGGATGCGCATTTCTTTTTCTTTAAAATACATATCCAGATGACTAAACTCCAACGCGTAATGCGCGTAAATAAGCGCGGAGTACGGATCACTCTCTTTCAAAAATGACGCGTATTCATAATAACTGTATCCTAACATCGGGAAATATCCTTTTTCCTGCTGCTTATTGATAATCTGTCTTACCAACCGCAATCGCTCTTCGACAAGCGAGGTTAATTCTGCTTCATCACGGACTCCAAATAAACTGAGAATAATATCCAAGTTCGCTTTTGCCCTGCTTGCAATATCTAGACATAACACATAATTTCCTTTCTCATATTCTTCATTTGCTCTATCTAAATATCCAACAATGTTATCCAGTGGCTCTGTGCTTAGTAATTTTACATACTGATATCGCTCTTCTGCTTCCGCGATTTTCTGAATGCATGTTTCTCGCACTGCTTCATTATCCAATTCGAGTTCTTTATCATTATTTTCAAAAAATCCTGCCCATGCATGTGCGCTATACAATCGTTCTGTCGCATACGCGATGTCATACGCGCTTTCATTTCCAAGATCTATCGCAAGATTAATGTAAATTTGTTGCAGTGTGTCTTTTGCCTCTTCCAAGCGTTCGTTTACTACTAAGTATGCTTGTAAGTCTGTGATTGTTTCTAACTCTTTATTTTCCAAGATATTGTTTATTTCATTGATGGAACTATTGATCTTTCCTGCTTCTTCTTTTGTTCTGTTCTTGTCAATGCCAGTTTCCGTTAATGTTGCGTAGCTGATTCTGATGTTGTTCCCGAAACAGGTACTTGCTCCGACATAATACTTGCCATAGGCAGTTGCGTTTTCTGCACGAATTGTTGTATTGAGCACTTCTTCATAGAGGGTTTCTGTTTGATTTCTCTTTTCTTCATTTTCTGCTGTAGGGTGGCTTTCTCTTGCCGCTTCATATTCTTTGATAGTTGTTTGTGTTCTGCCGCAGAGATCACCTGCGATCTCTTTCATCTTTTCTGTATACCATTCATCAGGAATAATCTCTTCTTCATTTGCCGCGTACCATTTTCCTGTTATTTCATACACTGCTTCCTGCACTGTTCCTACTTCTTTTACTTCAACTCCTATTGTTCTTCCATATGTAAAAAGATCAACTTCTGTCGCATTTGTTTCGTTGTTGATTTGATAAAATTCTGCAGACATATTTGAAAGCCGTTCATTGTAACTATGTTCTGGCTTTTCTTCATACCTGCTTCCTTTAGGGATTAATACTTTTGTCATACCTGCTTCTTGCGCAGCGTCAATCTTTCCAACGAGACTTCCTACTGGTCCAATTAATCCCCCTACGTTAATTGTTCCTGTAATCGCGACAGATTCATTGATTTGAAGGTCGTCGAGCATTGCGATCGTGAGCGTTGCGAGCGCCGCTCCCGCGCTTGGTCCTCCTATTATTGTCGCGTCAGATCGAATAGTATAAAAAAAATCTTTATCTGTGCACTCTTTGTCTAAAAAATCACAGGCAATTTGCTGCGCGAATCTCGTACTCAGTTGCGTGTCGAGTTTTGTTAATGGGAATGTATCGATGTATACGCCACCGCCCCCTTCCTGCACTCTAAGATACAAATCTGCTGTTGAACCAGTCTGCGTTGCCTCAGACACCGCAAGTAAGGTGATGTGCCCTATTTTCTGCGCAGAGGTTGGAATAAGAAAAAGAAGGAAAATACAAAAGATGGCGATAACGCTTTTTGTTCTCATAGAAAATAAAAAAAATACTGGATTTAAATACGTTCTTGTTTAGATGAAGCCTTTGTCTCGCAAGTACATCATTATCATAATGATCAGGACAAGAATGCAAATCAATAAAAGTGGGTTTAATGCTGCTTTTTTACTTTCTTTCATCTTTAACTCCATTATCTGAACTTTTATGTTTTCTATTTCTTTTCTTGTATTTAAATCTTTACAGAGCTCTTTTGTTTTCAGTTCTAGTTTTTCTATTGGTTCGGAAAGGTTTCTGTTATACCAATTTCCTATTGAAACGCAGATTGGTACTATTGTGGAGAATAGCACATATTTGTTATTTGTATATATTCCAATAATTACCATCGCTCCTGTAATTACATCAACTATTGTTTCCTTATTATCCTTTTCCATACTTTCACCTCAATGAAGAAAGAAGTGTTGGAAAAGAAATCTCTTCCAACACTTTCCTTTGCGGAAGGAATATTATTGACCACAGCCTCTGCTTGCTTTTTGTTGTGTGCTGTTTGTTTGATATTTTTCTGAAACAGTTGGACGCTCATATTTTTCCTGCATAGCAATAGTTGCTTGCGTTGGTATTTGTTCAGGTGCTTGTTCCTTGCTTTCATAGACTATTTGCGGGGTTTCAGGTTTTTGTTCATCATGAGCAATATATGTCGTGCATGAGCCAACCAATCCCATCAAAGAAATCGCAGGCATTGCCATTTTTCGGATAAGCTGTCCTGTCGTGTCCACACCGCACAACGCTTTGATTGCTTCGTATCCTCCTTCTACAAGAATACAATCTCGTAATTCATCAACTCTTCTTCTGCAATAATTGAGAACACCATGCTCTCTTCTCTGTGGTTCTGTTGTGTTACTTCTTCTTTCTCCTTTAACATCTCCTTCATCGTCATTATTCCCTACTCCCGCTGTCATACTTTCTAAACCAAGGAAAAATTGTTTTCTCTCTTTATACAAATCCATGTTATGGCCATATTTGATGATCGCGTCTACCTTTTCATAGAGCTGCGCTCGATCTTTTTGTTGTGTCTCTTTCGCGATTCCTTCTGCTATCTCATAATGGCCTTTTTTTTCGCAGATTTCTAAGAATTTTCTTGTCATTCCTTTTTTTAATGCGTACTCTGCAGCATCTTCTGCTTTTCTTGCGTTTTCGTAGATGTGTACGACTCGTTCAGGATCGTTCATCTTTTCTGCTACCGTCACTGCTTGTTCAACCCATCTTGCTTTTTCGTAATTTGTTATTGCTCTCTCGATAAGGTTCTTCTCATCAGGTGTGTATGATCCCGCAACTGCTTCATAGATAATACTTTGAATTCCTGCTCTCTTTTGGCGTTCTGCTCTTTTTTGCGTTGCTAATTTTTCTGCGACTTCTCCTGCTTTTTCCCATTTACTATCTGCTTCATAATTATTAAGTGCCCGTTCTAGCATTCCTGCTTGCTCTGCAGTTTGTGCTGCATCTTCAAAGTATCCTCGTCTTTCATAGATCTCGACTGCAAGATGTGGAATCCCAATTTTCATTGCTGCGTCTGCTGCTTGGTCTGTTCGTCTACTCTGTTCTAATATATCAATAACATCAAGTGCTTCTTCTATGGAAAGAGCGGATATATCTCTGTCGCTTCTTGCAATATCATATTCTTTTGACGTAAGCTCTCGTTCTGGTTTTGCAACACTATCTTGTATTGCCTTTCTCCTTGCAGCCTGTTCATCTGGTCTTTTTTTTATTTCCTGCCAAACTTTTTCTTCTATTCTTAAAAATACATCCTCATCATAGGAATCTATGTATGCTAGCCGTGCTGCTCTACCACTACATTCTGCAACATAATAGTTTACTGCCTGTTCTATGTATCCATTAGGCAGATTATATTTATGTGCAAGATCGTATATAAGCTCAGCACGCGCTTCATCTGTGTACAGTTGAGGAAGTACTTCTCTCAATTCTGCTGTTGCGGTAAATATTTCTCGATTTGTCCGCATTTCTGCAACACGCTCTTTTACTACATCACTTAATCCAGGTATATTCTTTCCTACCATCTTTCATCCCTCCGCAATATACTCGCTCCCTTTCGGGATGAAGGATAGTAGGCATGCAGACTATATAGAGAAAATCATAATATTATTCGAACACATTCGAATGCTGGTTTAAATAGTGTGCTTTAGAAAAATTAGCGTTTAAACATCTTTAATAACTTGCCCCATAATCCTTTCGCTGGAAGAAGCGCTTCTACTTCGCCAACAGTATTTTGCACAGCAGCGACTTGTGTTTTTATTTTATTTGCGGTCTCTTTAGTTGTTACGAGCGCGTTGACTAACGCTTGTTCCGCGCCCGCTATTCTGTCTATTTCATCTTTTAACGCATTTACAATTCGTGGCATTGTATTTATAAGATTTTTATCATCTTTGAAGATTGCATCATCTTTTTTTATCTCTTCCATTTTCTTTTGAGCAACTTCTTCTTTCTGCGCACGATCTTTCATAACTCTTCCCACTGTGCCGATCATATTCCTTTCTTCTTGTTCTTCTCCTATAATTGTTTGTAGTTTGTTAATATCTCCAAGCGCGTCAATTGTTACCTTGTTTATTCTATCTCCTGGGAATGCTTTTTTTCCTTGATCGCTTTGCAGGAACGCAAGAAGTTTTTCTTTGAGCGTGTCTTCCATCTGATTTGCGATGCTGATTATTTCTTGCGTGCTATTAACGATGATGTTTAGTCTGATCACTTCATCTCTTCCAAGTGTTTTCTCCATACTAATACCTGTCTTGAACGCGTCAAGCTGCGCTTTGATCTCTTTTTTGCTTGCTTCAACAACCGCATCCAATTTTCGGATTTGCTCTGCTTTTTTCTTAAACGCTTCTGTTCCTGACTGAGGAATTGTTGCTTGCAGTCGAGCTTTTTCTTCAGAGGCAGCTTTGATTTTTCCTACTTCTGCATTTATTTTTTCAGGGATTTCTTTAAGTTCTTTCAGCTCTTTGACTGTGATTGTTTCTAATTTATTAAAAGCGTCGAACGCGTTATCTTGTTTTCCGATGCTGTCAAGAAGTTTCTTCATTTCATCTTTGATTGCAGCAATAATTGGTTCTGCTTTTTTCTGGAGAAGTTTGAGCTTTTCAAGTTCAGCTTTTTCTTCTTCTTTGATAACTTTCTCTAATGCTTTTGCTTGTTCTACTTGGCTAAGAATTTCTTTTTTCTTCTTTCTGAACTTCTCATTATTTTTCTCAGAAACATCGGCAACTGCTTTGAGTTCATCAAGCACTGCTTTTCTTGCTGTATCTACTGCCTTTTTGTCTTCCTCTTTTGTGATGGTGTAGCGTAGCGCATAATTTATATTGTAAGTAAATGAATTAAACTCAAACAAAAACATGACAAGCGCTTCTTCAAACACATTCTGTTCTGCATCGGGGACAAATCCATATTGTTCGTTTTTGAGTATTCCCTGAACGCTTGCGTTTACGCCTTTTATTTCTTGGAATGCTCTCATCATTCCATTTGCAAGCACAAGAGCAGCTTCTATCTTTCTTGCTCCTTCTTCCATTGTTTTGAGATTTGTAAAGTCTGCACGAAACATTTCTCCATTTCTTTGCATTTGCTGAACATACGGAATAAATTTATTGATTACTTCCCGTATCTTCTCAATCTCTTGTGGATTTGGTTTTACTTTTGTTGTTGGCTCGGCAGGTTTTTTGCGGGGGAGCTTTTCAAGAATTTCTTTTGTTTTCATTAAATGTTTCAATGCTTCTTCTATCTTTGGCTTCTTCTCGCCATACACATCATTATGCTTTGGCACATCCTCTAATGTTGTAATAACTCCCTCATATAATGCATCGAGCATTCTTTCTATAGGTACAAGTTCTCCTTTCTTCTCAGCAGGTTTCTTCCCTGCGTCTTTTCCATGATCTTCTTTTGCTGGTGCTGTTACCATAGTTTTCACATTACTCTATTTAAGATACTATATGCTCCGCATGTCGCGTCTTGTAATTGAATAAACACTGCGAGATCGTCTTCAAACATATCTCTTGTTGGGGTTTGTGGCAGTGTTTGATATGCGGTATGATCTCCAAGGATTGTGTTCATAAGATTTTGCCCTGTTGCAATTTCTTGCTGCGCTTGCTGGATGATTGGCATTATTTGCTGCGCAATTGGTCGCGCTTGTTGAAAAAGTTGATCTCGCTGTTGAATAATGTTAGGTGGAACTCCTCCTGGCGTTCCTCTCGCTGCTTGAATTTGTTGTAAAACATTGTCTATTTCTGTAATGAGTATATCTTGATTTTGATCTATTGCATTCTGTGCATTGATGACATGCTCTCGTAGTTGCCGTAAATTTGTTCGAAATGCTCTAATATCCTCAATACGTTCCGCTGGTGTTGCGGGAGGATGATCTCCTGGAGGATGTGCTCCATCTCCTTCAGGGTGTTCTTCTTTTTTCTCTTCTTTCTTTTCTTCTTTTTTTGCGCCAAGCTTTTCTCCTATCGCTTCCACGACTTTATCCCCGCCAAGCGCCATAAGTAAATTATAAAATCCCGCGACTAATGCGAGAATGCCTCCCCACATTAATGGTTCTGTCAAGTCTCTGTAGAGTTGTGTTTCAGGAGAAGAGTTTGCTTGAATATTTCCTATCAATCCGAAAATAAATATAGTGATGAGAATGTAAATAATGCCGCGGAGTATCCTGTGCAGACGGTCATCTCCAGCGAGCAGTTTTTGATTAATGACAAATCCAATTCCAGCAGGCAGCATCGCGAACAAAATAACAAGCAGCGCGTGATACATTCTAAAAATGTAGAGCATTAATTTGTACGGAACAAGAATCGCTGTGGTAAGCGCGATGACAAACGCGATCACCGCGACCGCGCGTTTCATTGGTCCTTCTGCCAACGCAGGAATTCTCATCCCTGCGCCATGAAGTACTGCGAAAATAATGATGAAGAACGCAAATTTCAGCCAGACAGAAAATGCTGCTGTTGTTCCAAGGTTAAAGAAAATATATCGCAATTTACTGGTGACTGGATCCATCAGCGCTGCGTGGACTATGGTGATGTTGAGCAGAAATACCAATACTGCTGTGAGTGAGAATTTTTGTACGCGTTTCATCACTTCTTTTCCTCTTTTTGACAATTCACTCTATTTTCAGGGAAGCGCAATATATAAAGCTTGCTGTGAATCAAACACAAAGTTTTATATACCTCTTTTATTCTAAAATTATTATGGCATTGGAAGGAATTGTTTTAGTCCCTGCATTGGTCGTGGGAATTATTATCGGTCTTGTTGAAATTTTCTTTGTTCATGAAGACGAAGTAGGCATGGGCTGGTTCATGCACGCGATGCACGCGTTGCCTTTCACGATGTTCTTTGTTTTTGTCAGTATGAACATCAGTTTTGTTTTCGGGTTGCTGAACCTTTCCCTCACAGAAAATCTTTGGGTTGATCTTGGTGTTCGTATTGTCATTGGTATTGTCGCGATGGTAAAAATTGGAGGAGCCGCGGCGATTGTTGGTCGTATCGGTGAAAAATGGTACCATACCATCATTATCGGTGTATTAATTATTGTTGCTCCATACGCGTGGGATCTTCTAGGACCAAGCATCACGCCAATGCTTCCAAGCTGGGCACAGTAAGTTTCTTCGCCACAAAGTTTAAATAAATGGTTTCTTCATCTTTTCCTTATGGCATTGATTCAACAGAGGATTACTATTATTCGTATGCGACGGCCAGAGACGCCTTCGCTCAACGAGGAATTGCAGTGGTTTGGTTCTTCTTTAGGATTATTCAATCTTCGCGACAAAGACAAAAGTTGCTTTCGTATTTTTATCGAGCTCTTGAAGGCAACAAAAACAAACAGAAGCATCACGAGCGATGAACTCGCTGAACGACTTGCGTTGACACGTGGAACTGTGGTGCACCACATCAATAAACTCATGGAGACTGGGCTTGTTGTCTACGAGAAAAAAGGATATATGCTTCGCGTCAATAATCTTTCCGCGCTCATTGATGAACTTGAAGAAGATATGAAGCGAACCTGTACAACATTGCGGAAAATCGCAGAAGACATTGATGTGCGAATGAAGCGGTAAGAATACTATTTGTTAATTATTTCTTTAACATCTTTTTCGTGCTCTTCTTTACTTTTCTTTGTCAATAGTCCCTTGCTTTCAAAAAATTAAGAATACTCAGTTTTCTTCTTTGCATAATCTAACTCTTTAATTTCCATATCTAAGTCATAATTATATTTCACAAAACCAATTCCAATTACGAACAGTACTGCTCCTGCTAAGAGAATGAATGGAGCCAGTTCTTTATTCATTTGTGCAAGATAAAACGAAGCAACTCCTATAATTACTAATAAAAAATCGAATCTAATATATTCTGGAATTTCCATGTTAGATTCAGTGGCTTGGAATTACTCTATAAAGAGCACGTCTAAACCAGCCGACCGTAATAGCAATTACAAATAAGATAAAAGCTACAAGAAAATTTTGAAAGAATAAATACGTCGCAACTGCCAAAACTATGGACAACAGCATTGCTCCATCAATTATATTTCTTTTGAGACTCATAGTATAGCTTTTGATACTGAAATATTTAAGCTTTTCGATAATTCTATCTCTTATTCAACATCGCTTCCACTTCTCTATATTCTCTGACCCACATGAGTCCAATTTTGATTAACGCTTTGTTAAACTTGTCAGAAATTTTATACGTCTTTTTGTAGAGATCGTAATCAATAAGTCCCATGCCTTTCATGGGAGTTAAGATTCTATCATAGAATTGGCGTTTATTGTAACTTAATTTTACTTTTTTGTTTTTATATTCTGGTTCGTCAAGCTCTGCGACAAATGTGCCGTCATGAAGCTGCATCGCAAACAGCGACATTTCTGTTTTTGTGATCTCACCGCCTTTTTCTTTCATCATTTTGATGAGGAGTTTACCCACTATCTTTTGCTGCGGTGTCGCGAAGATAACTTCATAAATATCTTCCGGTAAATTAAAGATGTCAAATAAGATGACCATTGTCCCACGGCATTGGCAATTCGCTGTATAGAACTATAGTCGTATACAGAGTAGCACAAAATACCGCATCTACACCCCATTATATCATAGGTGGAACCAGTATATAAAAGTTGCTACTAAGGAAGGTTTTCTGGTTTGTTTGCACCTTATTTTATTTAACACGCACTGCTTTACAGATTCGCTTCGCAAAGTCCACCTACACAATTTATCCTTTATTGTAAAATAAAAAAGATTGGGGATTCAAAAGCCAGTAGGGCGAATAAACCGGAGTGTGTTAAGAAAAGCTAGCGATTAATGAAAAAAATAAAAAGTTAAAACAGAAACTTATCCTGTTTCCACGTTTGAGAATAATTCTCCACTTACTGTATGACCAAACGCGCTGGAAGATGTTGCGGTATAATAATTGACATCAACACTCACTTTGTATTTAGAACCTTGCGTCATTCCTCCTAAATTCGCGCAATCTGCCGCGCTCACGACAAAAAATCCTCCATCTGAAACAGCTGCGGGAGTAGAGCCATCTGCGCCAATATCTGTTGATCCCGCAGAATCATAAATAGTCACCACACATCCTCCAAATCCTTCTGGTGATGTTGAGTTTGTCAGCGTATTATTCACATAAATCGCTTGTCCGAGATTATTCTGTAGTTTTACAGTAACATCTCCTGTTGAGCCATCTGAACTCATTAAATAATCCTTACAAAGAAATTGTGATCCAAATGTACATCGTTCTGGCAAGAATTTTGTTGGACTCAAGACACCGAAATATGCCAGCGCCCCAATCATAATGAGAATAACTAAAAATGCCCAACCATAGGTCATTAAAAATTCTAACGCGCCCTGCGCTTTTTTGTTTTTGAAAGATAAAGATTTTTCCACACTATTCACCTCTATTTTTACAATGATTATTTGTGCTTCATTTTTTTCTGCTTCTTCTTCTATATAAATGTTGCTTTTGTCTCTATTCATCACTTTTTGATTGTACAGGACATTGTCATCTCTTCGTCATCTGCATTTTTGCTCTCCATCTTATGAGATCAAGAAGCTTGTTCTGTCCTAAATGGAGATCAATCTCTGCTGCTTCAGCAGGAGTTTTCCCTTTGAGTTGTTGATGTGGATTAACAAAG
>JACRPI010000028.1 GCA_016214075.1 Candidatus Woesearchaeota archaeon | reverse complement strand
TTCTTGCTTGTCTTATCAAACCGTTAATTTTTTGTACTATGCCTTTCTTCTCTTTCATGGGAATCGCCTCACGATTCCCCCAACTGCAGCCTAACGGCTGCTTTTGGTTTTTTAATCTATCGAAAGATTTTCACCAGAGCCTTTGGGAACACTATTTTTAATACCAAAACTCGTGAAGAAGCTTGATGTTCCTGAACAAATTACAGAAATTCTGTTAGGCTTACTTCTTGGTCCATTTTTTCTTGGAGTAATCACAAATCAACCGATTATCGAGGTCATGGGCACGATTGGGATTATCGCGCTCTTTTTCGTCGCGGGGTTTGAGGTAGATGTGCGAAGTATTGTGAAAAAGAAAAAGACACTGCTCGAAAATGGAATGCTGCATCTTGTTCTTATTTGTATTATAGCGCTAATAGTCGCGTTACGTGGTAAAAATATAACCACAGCGCTGCTGATCGGAATTGCCTTAGTGACTCCCTCTGCGGGATTCATATTTGGCGCTCTTCGTTCGTTGCAATTACAGGGCTATATTGTGGAGTGGATTGAAACAAAAGTGATCAGCGCGGAAGTTCTTTCATTATTACTTCTCTTAATCATAACAAACCTCAGTCAACCCCTACGATTAATAATAGTCATCAGCGGTTTTGCGGCGGTATGCTTTTTGTTGCCGTATATCTTAGAATTCTTCTTTTTGCGTATTCTTGGAAAGACCAATATGCAGGCAGATACATTTTTTATTTTTGTTATTGCGGTGGGCCTCGCGTTTACCACACATGTGATTGGTGTCCACTATATTATTGGTGCGTTTATAGTTGGTTTGATTATGCGCTGGGCAAATGAATCAAAACATAATCAAACGTCATTAAATGAAGAACGAGTTATGGCAACGTTCAGCTCATTTACAACAATCTTCGTTCCATTTTATTTTTTTTCAGTAGGGTTAATGATAAACAAAAGCATGATGTCCTGGAAAAATATTATTTTCGCGATACTGGTCTTTGGAGTAGTAATTACAATCAAAATACTCACTGCTTTTATCCATCGAAGACTCACGTTGAAGGAAAGTTTCAAAGCGTCAATAATGGTAGCGCTCCTTACCGCGCCGACACTTTTATTCACGTTCGTCACAGCGGAGATTTTATACAAAGCAAACAGCATTTCAGAAGATACCTATGGCATCATGGTTATGTATGGCTTATTAACTGCTGGAATTCCATTAGTCGCGAATTCCATAGAAAAATGGATTAAAAAAATGAGGAGCATATAATGTACATCGAAATCATTATCATCATTGCGGGTTTAATAGGACTTTGGTATGGCAGTGACCTTTTGTTGACAAGCGGCAAAAACATCGCGAGACATTTTGGTATCTCTGATTTCTTTTTCGGACTCGCGTTTGTCTCAATAGGAACATCAATCCCTGAAATCGCGGTTTCCATCGCTGGCGCGATTGACCGTTTGAATGGAATTGAAACAAGCGGAATAGTTTTGGGAGATAAAATTGGAAGCGCGATTGTCAATATTACGTTGTTTATGGGTATTTTTGGATTGTTTATAATTCTTCGACTCAAGAAAAAAGAGCTGATCACGCAAAGCATGTCTCTTATTGGATCGACGGTTTTCTTCTTTTTACTGGCGTTTGATGGCGTGCTTTCCAGAGGGGATGGTGTATTATTTCTCATCGCCTTTGGACTTTATTACGCGTACCTCTATAAAACAGAACCAGTGCGCACAACAGAAAGAAAACCAAAGTTAGAAGTGGCAAAAGACATTATCTTCGCGATCGCGGGAGTTTTGTTTATTATTGTTTCTTCAAACGCGGTTGTCATGCATGGCGTAAAACTCGCGGAAGCGCTTGGAGTAAACCAAACACTCATTGGCATCTTTTTAGTGGGAATCGGAACTGGCCTTCCTGAACTTTCCGTGATGCTCGCGTCCGCGCGACATAGGATGATGAGTTTATCGATGGGAGATCTCATAGGAAGCAACATTGTTGACCTTTTGCTTGCGACTGGTCTTGGGGGATTAATCTCTTCGTTTATTGTTGATAAAAGATTACTCGCGTTTGATATTCCGGCCCTATTCATTTTCTCTGTAATTCTTATTTACTATTTAAGAAAAGACAGCAAAATAACGAGAGTGGAAGGCATATCACTCATTATCCTGTATCTCGTTTATGCCATCATGGCAATCCGGCTAAATGGAAACGTGTAAAGAGGAAAAGGGTGCCATCCTATCCAGCAAGTGAAATCAACGACTTTCCATGAGAAATAGCTGTATTGTCTGCGACATTTTCAGAATTTTGTTTTTTCATATCTCAATAACACAGACGCACCACTCGCAGGCATCACAATCGCAGCAAGCTGCAGGGTATTGCCTGCTCGTAGTTCGGTGCGTCTGTGGAATTATAAAATTGGGTCACTGCAAGCAGGGAGGTATTATTTCGAGCTATGCTCGTAATACTACGAACCTTCGGTTCGAAGTAAACCCAATTTTACAATAAATAAAATTACTTAGGGATTCCAAAAGGTAATAAGGCGATTCATGGAGGAGCAGAGCGAATATTTTCTAAGCAGCAAAGAAAATACACGCACCAGCAGACCTTGTACTGTCAGGGGGACCCATGAACAGAAGTAACGAACGAAAGAGAGAAAAATTTGGAAGAGAAATTTGGTGAGTGGGGTTATTTTTTAGAGAAAAAGAATTTTACCTTCATTTTATATGGCGGAAAAAGAATTGCATCATTTGAAAGATCGGATGGCACAGAAAAGGGGAAATAATTTAAAGATCAAGAAATCATAAAAAATAATGGCCATTACAGGAACAGAAATAGGGAATTATTTCTCACAAGGTGTTTTTCCAAGACTGGAAGATATTGTGGACACACCTTTAACAAATCCAGAAATTCTCTGGACAATTCTTCCACTGCTTGGCATTGCGTTTTTCATTGAGCTTTATTTTGGAAGATACAAGACAGAAGAGTTAGGCTGGAATACCGCGTTTGGAAATACCATTTCTTTGTTATGGGTCACGACAGCGTTGTTTCGATTTATGTATGAAACACATGGTGCTGCAGTCTTTAGTGAGTGGAATCTTGCGGGGAATACGCCGACGATGATTATCATGTATGCGCTTGGATTATGGGCACTCCTCCTTGCGATATCCAATTTTTTTCATATCTTGCCAAAGCAGATTTCTTTTTTTGTGTCATCAACAATTCCAGTAAATGTCAGCGCAGTCGTCACGACAGTGCTTGTTATTGGTCAGTTTCAAATCAACAGGATCACGTTAACCGCCGCATTGATTCTCTACATCGCGTTGGCAATACTATTCGCGACAATTCAAGCGATTGTTGTACCATCCGCGGAAGCAAAGAAATACATCCAAGAGTACAAAAAGAGAGCAGAAGAAAAAAAGAAAGAGCGGGAAAATAATTTTTATCATCATGTCGATCTCATCAAAGAAAGAATAAAAGCGCAGTGGAACGCGACAATTGCGACGATTAAAGGTTTTTTTCATTCTAAAAAGCAGGAAACAAAAAAATGATCGACCCAAGACAGACAGCGCTTCTGATAATTGATATGCAGAATGATTTTGTGGAAGAAGGAGCAGTTTTAGAAATTCCATCCACGCGAAGTAATCTCAAAGAATACCGCGCATTCATTGATTTTTGCAGAAAAAAAGGAATCACAATTATTTATACGCGACACTGTTATGATGCAAAAAAGAATCCAATCGAAGCGCGTTTATTCCCACAACTAAAAGAAGCAGGTCTACGAGAAGGAACTCCAAGCTGGGACGTTTGTGACGCTCTAAAGCCAGAAAAGAATGACATCATTATCAATAAAACACGATATGACGCGTTTTATAACACAAATCTAGGAAATATTTTGAAAAATAAAAAAATAAAAAATCTCATCATCACAGGAACAATGACTGAAGTGTGTTGTGAATCCACGGCGAGAAGCGGAATGTTTCAAGATTACAATATTTTCTTTTGCGCGGATATGAATTATACCCTTTCTCAAGAAGCGCAAGAGAATACGTTGAAAGGAATTGCAGCGCATTTTGGCGATGTGACAACGACAAGTAAGATAATGAAGCTGATCAAATAACATCAACGAAAGTCAAAAGCGACCGACCACCACCGATCAATAGATCAGATGACATGCTCGCTTCGCTCGGGTCGGTCGCTTGGGACTACTAAAGTTTTCCACCATTGAAATAATCGTACCACTGGTGACCGCTTTGCTCACACCAGTGGAAAACTTCAGTATTCTAATGCCTGCTGTTTCAGCAATCGAACTGCTTCTTGCGCTTCATCAAGGGAAGTGGTATAATACAAAGTAGGGCAGGGAAGAACTAATGCGTCTTCTTTTCTTCGACGCACATACTGTACTTTCCCAGGACGAAGATTTCTGTGATGTTTTGCAAGCTGTTCAGAAGGAACAGAGACAGTTGCATCATGGTCTGTAGAAGTAGTAGTCAGAGTTTGGAGATCATACGGAAGAGAATACCCACAATTTTGACTAAAGCAAAGTTGCCTGCGAATTGCTTCTTCTGATTGTGGAGAAGCGAAATAGAATTCTCGAGTAAGTAAAGCGTCAGGACTAAAATCAAGTTGAAGAACTGCATGAACAACGCCATTGTTATGATATGCACCATTATCAGGTCTTGTAAGGTTAGTAATTGAGCGAACGCCATAAACACTAACATCTAAAAAATCGCGCGTGTGCAATCCAACAACAAGATATCCTGCAGGTTTGGATGTGCGTTCTGCAAAAGCTCGTGGAAGTAAACCTGTCACATCCGCTTGTCTCGGCGCAGTTTCAAATAAGTTTTCAAGTGCCATAAGAACAATAAAGAAGAATCTCTTTTTAAAACTCCCTGAAAGATTTAGTCGGATTGGAATAAAATCAAGTGAAATTCACAACACATATAAATAAGTGATAAAACCAAAAACGCATGTTATCTGAATTCATCATCACGTTTCGAGAGACGTTAGAAGTCGCGTTAATTGTGGGCATCATTCTAAGTTATTTAACAAAAACAAAAGAAACAAAGTATAATCCTGTCGTTTATGTTGGACTTGTCGCGGGGCTTGTCGCAAGCGTTATCGGCGCGATTTTATTCAATACCCTTGCTGGCGGCTTTGAAGGAGCGGCAGAACAAATCTTTGAAGGAATTACCATGCTTCTTGGCGCGGTTATGCTGACCACAATGATTTTGTGGATGATGAAGCAAGGCAAAATCGCGGAAAAACTTGAAGCGCAGGTCGCGGTGCATCTTTCCAAAGCGCAGCGATTTGATTTATTTTTATTGGTCTTCCTCGCGGTGTTGCGAGAAGGAATTGAAACAGTTATTTTCTTGAACGCTGCGGCGATCGCGACAGGTGGAAATAGTCTTCTTGGCGCGACGTTAGGAATTGGAGCAGCAGTTATTTTAGGATATTTAATTTTTGTCGCGGCGGTTCGCGTCCCATTAAAAAAATATTTTACAGCTACAAGTGTTTTACTATTACTTTTTGCGGCAGGATTAGTTGCGCATGGAGTGCATGAGTTTGAAGAAGCAGGCGTGTTGCCACCAATGATCGAGCATATTTGGGACATTAATCCTGCGTTGAATCCAGATGGCAGTTATCCTGCGTTGCATGAGAAAGGAGTAGTTGGAGAGTTCATGAAAGGCTTGTTTGGGTATAATGGAAATCCTTCGTTGTTAGAAATCTTCAGTTATGTGACGTATCTTGTTGTTCTTGGATTTGCGTGGAAAAGAATTATGGCAAAGAAGGATGTTGTGGTAGCGTAGGATTTTTCAATTTTTTTCTTTGCTATTTTTTGTATAAGCTGCGTTGTCTTTTCATCAGTAAAAGAGTCACCGCAAGAAGAAGAAATGTCTGCTGGAAATTCACCTAAGAAAACACCAAACATAGTTTCCTTTACTTTTCCTTTTTTTAATTCCCCTTTATCGCATAATGGACATTTGACCATGAATTTTCAGAGCTTTCTATGATTATAAATTTTCTGCCTCAAAAGACAAATCTCGTGAGCCGTTTTGTAATCGCCAAGCAAAGACCTTGTATGTCTACGCAATCTTTTATTTTTAGTATTATTTTTAATAAATATTTGAAGATACTAAAAAGCAAAGAGGGTGCGTGTACATGAAAAAAGATCAATTTACAAGCAACATTTTCACAACCACTCCCTCACAACATAATTCTGGCACAACATTATTCCAATCAGAATAATTCTTTCAAGTACCTTTATAATGAAACCCTCTTTCAAAAGAATAAAATCCATTTATCGGAGGGAAAAACAATGGCAAAAATAACATACGTCACATCAGAATCAGTAACAGAAGGACATCCAGATAAAATTTGCGACCAAATCAGCGACGCTGTTCTCGACAGCTTAATCGCGCAAGATCCCTACAGCAGAGTCGCTGTGGAAACAATGACCACAACAGGATTAGTTGTTGTCGCGGGAGAAGTCACCACATCAGGATTCGCGGACGTCCAACGAATTGTCAGAAGAAAACTCAAAGAAATTGGCTATACAGATCCTTCTTTTGGAATTGACTGCGAAGACGCGGGAGTTCTTGTCTCTATTCATGGACAGAGCGCGGATATTGCGCAAGGAGTAGACGAGAAATCAGGAAAAGAACAAGGAGCTGGAGATCAGGGAATGATGTACGGCTTCGCGTGCAAAGAAACACCTGAATTGATGCCATTACCAATTATTTTAGCGCACAGATTAACAGAAAAATTAGCATTTTGTAGAAAGTCAGGATTAATCAAAAACATTGGACCAGATGGAAAATCGCAAGTCAGCGTCGAATACCATGACAATGTTCCAAAAAGAATCACCGCGATTGTTATCGCGTGCCAACACACAGACGACATGAGTGAAGATGTTCTTAAACAAGAAATTACAGAAAAAGTCATCAAGCCAGTCTGCGCGCAATATATGGACGCGGCAACAAAATTGCACATTAACGCGACAGGAAAATTCGTGATTGGTGGTCCAGAAGGAGATACTGGAGTCACAGGACGAAAAATTATTGTGGACACATACGGCGGTGTCGGAAGACACGGCGGTGGCGCGTTCTCTGGAAAAGATCCATCAAAAGTAGATCGTTCAGGAGCGTACGCTGCGCGATATGTCGCGAAAAATATTGTCGCTGCTGGATTAGCGGACAAATGTGAAGTTCAACTCAGTTATGCGATTGGTGTCGCGCGACCAACATCAGTGAATGTCGATTGTTTTGGAACTGCGAAAGTTTCAGAAGAAAAGATTGTCGCTGCGGTCAATAAGCATTTTCCATTGACGCCAAAATGGATTATTGAAACATTGCAATTGCGACGTCCTATCTACCAGAAGACAGCGGCGTATGGTCACTTTGGACGAAATGACGCTGACTTTACCTGGGAAAGAACAGATATGGCAGAAATACTCAAGCAGGAATGTTTGAATTAGTTTTTTTATTTTTCTTCTCTTTCCAATATATAATTTTCTATAAATTTTACCCTATTTACTATTTTGAGAACAACATTCATAAAGTAAATCACTATTATTCAGAAAATGGCAATTCCCCTTTGTCCCTACTTCAATGTCTGCAATGGATGCGCGTGTCAGCATATAGACTACTCCCTGCAACTTGAAAACAAAAAAAACGCATTGAAACACGCAATAGAATACAAAGAAATAGAAGTCTACGCAGACAAAGAATATTTCTACAGGAATAGAATGGACTTTTTATTTTTCGAAAATGGCGTAGGATTTCGCCAAAAAGAACCAGCAAAGCGAGTAGATGTTGAACAATGCGTTATCGCGAATGAAGGAATAAACCTACTCCTCAAGGAACTAAGAACTTTCTTCAAAGCGCCAATAGACGCGTTTGACAGCAAGAAGAAAAGTGGAACATTGCGATATGCGGTAATCAGAGCGCCACAAAACAGCACAGAAGAATCTTCTATCTCATTCACATTAAACAGTGAGTCTGCGAGAATTGCAGAAGCGACAGAAAAGATAAAACAGTTTGCGAAACAAACAACAGCAAAAAATATTCTCATCACCTATGTTATTCCCGATGAAGAGGAGAGTATTTCCAGTGATTACATTATGATCAAAGGCAAAGACATGCTCAAACAAAAGATAATGAACAAAAATTTCAATTATTCTATCCAAGGATTTTTCCAGAACAACACCGCAATGACAGAAAAAATGCACATGTACGTCAACAATATTCTCAAGAAACACAACACAAAAGACGCGTATCTTCTCGATTTGTACGCGGGCGTCGGAACATTTGGAATAATCAACGCAGAGCTTTTCAAGTCAGTAACAATCATTGAAGGATTTCAGGGCTGTATTGATGCGGCGAAAATAAACATAACAGAAAACAACATAAAAAACGCGACAGCATTGTGCCTTGACGCGACGCATTTGCGAAGAATAAAGTTCAACAACCCGTTGTATGTCATCACTGATCCACCAAGAAGCGGCATGGACATGAAAACAATTCAACAAATTATTGAGCTGCGACCAGAAGCAATCATCTACGTTTCCTGCAACACCCAGCAATTAGGCAAAGACGTCAAGAAATTCAAGAAGTATGAAATAAAGAGCGCGGCGTTGTTTGATTTATTTCCGCAGACAAATCATAGTGAAGCAGTAGTCGAATTAGTCAGAAAGGAAGCATGAATTTTTTAAAGCAAACACGCTTTCTCTAATAGAATGGTCGCAGGCTTATCTCTTGAAGAAAGATGCAAAGAACTTGCAGAATTACGAAGGAGAGATAGAAAAACGTTTGTAGCGAGAAGAGAAAGAGTAATCCAATCTTTAGATGATTGTGAATTAGGTGATTTTATCAAACTCTTCTTTCTGGAGAATAAAAAAGAATTTCCTATTCCAGAATTTCTTGGCACAGAAGAAGTGTTTGATCTTTTTGGTTATCTAGTTTATGAAAAATTGGGAATTACTGGAGAACGACCACAAGATCTTCTTGATACAGTGTTTGAGGATTATGGAGTTCTTGATGATGAAAAGTGTCAAATCTATCTAAAAGAAAAGCAAAAAAATTCTCGTGGAAGGAAACTGGAAGTGTTCTGGAAGAAAAAAGAGCACGCACCTCAGAATGCAAAGACTCTCGTAAAATATGCGTGGGAACATGTATGGAAAGGACAGTATGGTATTCCTGAACTTGTGACAATGAATGATATTGAAGAGACCATAGGAAGTACAGTATACGCCCCATTAGGATTGAGGATAAGAAGCTCAAATGCTTTGCTAAGAATACTCTTCCCTAATTATGGTATATTAAATGATGATAAATGTAAAGTTTTTTTTGAACGAACAGATATAACATCAAGAAAAAGAATGGAAGTGTTTTGGGATGGACATAGAGCAGAAGGGAACGCAAGAAAAGCAATAAATTATATGTGGAGAAATGTATGGAAGCCAAAGTATAAAATCCCTGAGCTTATTACAGAAGAAGACATTACAAATAGTGTGGGGAATGGTATCTACAGGGCATTAAGAATTAGAGGTAAAAATTCAAAAGAAGTTTTAAAAAAGATATTCCCTCATTATGGTGTGCTTGATGAAGAAAAGTGTCGCGTTTACGAAAGAAAGAAAGATTTTCGTTCAAGAGAGATTATGGTTGTTTTCTGGAGTGGAAAGTATACAAAAAGAAATACAGAAACAATGCTTTATTATATCTGGCAGAAATATTGGCGAGGGTCTGCTTGTCTTGAAGACATTCCAAGAGAAGATATAAAAGAAAGAGTAGGACACGGCCTTTATGATACATTAGGTGGAGAGAATAAATATGTTGTAGCAACATTAAGGAAAGTGCTTAAAGAAAGGGGAATAGAAACTACCTAAAAATCAATCTATACACCACATAAAACACGCTTAAAATCAAACTAATCACAATCGATGTGGTAATCGGAAAATAAAACTTGAAGTTTTCTTTCTCAACGGAAATATCGCCAGGCAATTTTCCTAAAGGCAGATATTTGCTTCCAAATTGCCAGAATAATCCGACCACTACAAGAATAATTCCAGCAATGATAAGCATTTTCGCGGTGTCGTTCATCTTCTTCCAAAACATTTCGCTTTAATGTTCTCCTGCTCTTCTTCATATGCGCTAAAACTCTCAAAAGAAAGCTGTGTTGGTTCTGCGTCAAATTCATCCTGCCAAATCGCTGCGGCTTCTTGATAAGTAACATACTCGATAAGACCTTGCTCACGATAGGGTTCGAGTTCAGCAAAAATTTCCTGAAGACCATCATTGGTTATAACTTCAGAGTCACCGTTTCTTACTTTTTCAGTATCACGAACGTGAATCAACGCGGAATAAAATTGTCCAGATGGAATCTCACCCTGCAAGAGTTTCTCTGCAAGCTCTTTGACATATCCCGCATTGCTATACAAAATTTCGCCACTACTCGCTTCTTTTTGTCCCATCAATGTTTGATCATGAGAATATCCTTCTCCAATATAGATGATCTGACCATCTTCCTGATGTTCATAAAAGTCCGCTTCATTCCCTGGCCTCCACGCGCCGCTTGTATGGTCATCTGCGAAATGTCCACCACTTGAAGCGCCGCTGATAAATTCAGGTTTCCAGACATAATCAGGATATTTGATTCCATAAATATATCCATCATCTTCTAATCCAATATCCGCGTGCCAATCTATTGTAGTGACAGGATTAGAAGGACGCGCGCCGCAATCAAAAACTTTTGAACCACCAACAACAGAAGAAGGGGTGACGCCAAGTTGTTCGATAAGGTACGCGACATCCGCGTAACTATATCCTTCTTTTTCATGGAAATGCGGATCAACACTAAAGCCAAGATCAACCATATACTGGAGAATATGCTTTCCATCGGTGCTAGTGAAAAGACTTTCATTCTCAAACGCGATCATTGCGTTGAGGACAACAATGTCAGATTGCCAATTTAATTTCGCGTCATACTCTTGAAAGAGTTGAAGGCGCTTAACAAGGTCACCGCGGTATTTTTTGTAAAGCGTTTCAGTTCCAACGTTCCACGTGTCTTCGTTGTGTGAGTTGAAAATAACGTAAATTTTTGTTTTCCCATCATAGTCATAAGTCTGTTCATCAGTGCTTTGCTCAGGAATATTATCATAATCCTTTTCAGGGAACGATTGTTGAATGCGCGCGTCATGTTGTGGTTTTAGAAGATAAAGAACACCAGCGATAAGCAAGATAACAAGGATGAAGAGGATGCAAAGAACAAAAAGAAGTCTATTTTTTTTCGCCATACAGAAATACTGAAAGGTATCTTATTTATGTCTTTTGTTTTTATAGAGCGTAACAGAAAATAGTCCAAACGCTTCTCCAAGAAATCCCCCCAAGAAGACTGCAGTCAAGAGAGAAGAAGTGCCAAAAAGAAACGAAGATGCGACAAGAAGTCCCAAAAACCCATACAAAAAAGAAGGGGTATCTTTTTGCGCGTCAGAACCATAACGTATGGAAAAAAAGATATGCAAAGCGCCAATAAAGAGCAGTGTCACAACAACAACGAGCGGAAAAAGAAGAGGAGAAGAAAATGCAGTAACCAAATTTTCAAAAACCATCATGGACACCCAAATATGTGAAAAGAGAAGAAAAAGAAAGAAAATAAAAAAGTATCGAATTATTCCTGAACAATTTCATCAGGAGCTGTCGTGAAGTACGTAATCGTGACAGAGAATCTGTTTTCATACATATCAACACCTTCTAAAGTAACAGCAAGGTCTGCAATACCATCATAATCATAATCCGCGAACACAGTTTCGCCTTCTTCGAGATTGTATGCTCTGTTCAAGACAATATCAACAGTGCCATCCTCATTGAGTGTTTTAAATTCAATGCGCTGCGTATTACTGCCAACAAGGACATTGACGACATACCCTGCTTTCATAAATCCGAAGTACGATTGCCCAACAACTTCAGGCAATGTTTCGACCATGGAATCTTGACTTGGGAGATATGTTTCACCATCGTCTCCGCCTAATCCCACAAACGAACCATTCTGGGACGCGAATAAATAATATAACACCACTACGAGAACAACAACGATGCCTCCAACTATGACATTACGGGGAACACCCTTTACAAATACCTTTTTTGATTGTTTTGATTTTTTCTTTGCCACTACCAGCACCTCCAATACAATTGGTGTTACTGTTTGGAGACGAGTATTTAAAGATTTATGTAAACACAAACGTAGTAACGAGAAAGAACCACTTAGGAGTGTAAAGGACGTGATCTCGAGGGAAAGAGTCTATTGAAGTCTTCGCAACTTATATAAAGAAGCAGAATTCAAGAAATTAAGCAAGGAGAATTCAACAACTTCATAAAGAGTTTAAGAGAAAAATTCTGGGGTGGAAATATGAAAAGAATAATAAGTTTATTTTTGTGGGTCTTAGTTTTTTGTCTATCTGTTGGTATTGTTTTCGGACAAGAAGAAAGAGAAGAATGTGAAGGGTTACTTGAGCTCGAGATGCGACATACTCAATTAGAACAATATGTGATTGAGAATGAGTTAGAAGTTCCTGCTCCAGAGCTAAGAGAAATCACTGAAGTGGAAGAGGGAAAAATGCCTTCCTGCGATGAGCAAATAGATGTTGTAACGAACCGTATTGAACAATTAGAAGTATATATTGAGGAAAACGATCTTGATCTTCCAGAAGAGCCAAGTGATGAAGAAGCAGCGGCACTCAAAGCAAAAATGGAAGAAAATGCACCAAATAAGAAGAAAGGCAGTGAAATGTTTGCAGAAAAAAGTGAAGGTATGCCTTCTTGTGAAGCAGACATTGCAATGTTGAAACAACGAATAGTAGATTTAGAAAAATATATCGAAGAAAATGAGTTAGAGCTTCCTGAACCAAGTAAAGAAGAGCAGGCACGCGCAGAAGTGTTGAAAGAAGCGGATGAAAGCGCAAAAGCAGCTGATGAAGAGCGTGAAGGAACAATCAAAGAAGAAAAACAGCAAGAACCTCGAGAATTCTTTAAAGGCATGTTCAAGAAATTTACTGGATTTTTTGGCGGAAATAAAGACGCTGAAAAACAGCCATTTATTGAACCTCCAATGATGGAACAGCCAATAATGGAAGAACCAAAAGAAGGGACTGAAGAATAGAGTGTAATAATTTGTTGGGAATACTCTATTGTTTCATCAGTTCATCGCATGAAGGGATTTCTGTGATTTCTTTTTCTTCTTGCGATCGCGCATTATATCTATACAAAGTAGCATACTGATACATATTCACATAACATGTGCTTAGGTCACTCAGCCTTCCTGTCACATGCGTGTACTCTCCTTTTAATTTTAGGATTGTATAATATTTATACAAAAGATCTGCCTCTTTTATTTCGCTATTATCTGGCGTGTTTTCAAATAAAATACGAGATTCGCCAAGAAAATAATAGAGTGGAGGCACAATCTCTTTTGGATTTTCGTCTATTGTTTTTGCAGTTTCATAGACCATTTCCTTTACTCGCTCATCAAAAACACTTCCAAATACTGAAACAGGAATATAGGAAAGAGGTTCTGGATCTTCATAACCAATATCTTCTGTAAAGTCTCTTTTATTATCTGTATAATCTGTAAAATCTCTTGTATATCTTATTGGATAATCTGTAAACCAATATCCGGTGTCTTCTGTGATCGCCTCAGCTATATCTGGAAACGACACTCTTGCTGCTTCAACAACTGCTGTTGCCGTTCTTTCGAATCTCTTATCAACATGATATTTTGAACCTTCATAAAGCAAGGCACCTAATACAATTGTTCCCAAGGTCATCTTTGCTGCTGTTTTTATTATTTTCATTCTTTCCTCCAAATGAAATTATCTTTATAGTCTGATAGAATGGATGAGAAGATAAGTTTATGTTGTCTTACAGGTTACTACATAAATTAATATCATAAGAAGCTTCTCTTTATGTTATGGAAAAAAATCAAGTAACTAAACTTTTTGACATCGCGAAGCTTGCGACAATCCTTTATGTCGTTAATCCATTCTCGTGTTTATCTGAAAATTCTCAGGACGCACGTCATGATGACCCGAGAGTAACGGGAAGATATTCGGCAGTCTATGGAAGTACTAATGCAACGCAAAAGAACGACAGCAAAGAAAAACCATTACTCTATGACCTCAAAGAAAAGCCAAAAGTGATTGTATTTTCCGGTCACGAGCTGAATAATGGCGGCGCGACGAGTATTACAGGAGTAAACGAATATGAATATAATGACTGCATTGTTGCCCAGTTTAGAGAGCTAGAATCTCCTCTTGAGTATATAACGCATCTCGCGACAGAAAACATTGATCTCAAAAAGCGGCCTGAACTTGCGGAGCAATCAGACGCACAAGTATATATAGAGATCCATCATGATTCAGTGAATAAAAAAGATCTTGATAACGCAAAAACTGCAGGAAAAGACGGTCAGCAAGTGTATGGCGGTTTTTCATTGCACATAAGTTCCAAATGGTTTTATGAAGAAACAAGAAGCATTGCGATAGGAATGAAAGATTGTTTTATAGAGACAGGTCTGCGCCAGAATACATACCATGCCCAGGAAGACACAGGAAGAATGCAGGAAATTGATGAAGGAGTGTATGAGAGATCAGGACTTTACATCCTTAATACTGCGAAGATTCCAACACTTCTTGTCGAAGCAGGAAGCATTGTTGTTCCAGAAGAAGAAGTTTTTATGAGAAAAAGAGAAACACAAGAAACAATAGTTCAATGCATTGACGCGACATTGATTCGTTATTTTGAAAAGAAATGAAAGAAAATTTACTCTTTTCTTCATTCTTTCCATGGACCTAGTGGATCATGAGGAAGTTTCTCATACCCTGAACAACGATGATAATTATCCAGCACTAACATTAATTTTTCATCGATAGTAAGATCGTGTGATAGGGAATCAACTTCTTCTTGATATTCGATACCCCTTGCAACAATCATCCTATCTGTAGCAAGACAAAACTCCGAAAGACAAGCCTTATCATTCTCATCATCAAGACAAACTAGATACCATTTAGGCGCAGCAAAAGCAGACACTTTACATTCCATCCATTGTTTTTCAATAGTATATTTTGCACGAAAGTATTTATCCTTGTAGCTTACAGATTCACGAGTAAGCCCGCTATTTTCTTCTTTAGCGGATTCTACTCTTCTTCTTTCATCTGCAAGTTGTTCTTTAGTTACTTCTAGTTCTTCAACAAGTTTTGGATCCGCTCTTGGCACATACACAGTCCTATTGCCGGCGGCTTTGTAGCCATCTAACTCTGTTTTGCATCCGTCCAAAAGACGAGAGTAGTATTCATCTGCAATATATTCCTGCCTGCCTGCTGTTCGCTCTAAGTCCCAAAGACATGATTCATATGACTCATCAGAAGGAATATCACCACAAAGTTCCTTAAGAAACGCTTCAGAAACAAGCGGTTTTGCGTCTGAAGGAACAGCATCAATTGCTGCTGAAGAACAATCCACTGCAGGACATTCTTTCTCAGATATCACCGCCTGACTTTTTCCATAGAAATATGCGCCAACACAAAGTACAGCGGCAAGAGTACCTGCGAAACCAATCCCTACTCCTGCTAGTTTAGCGTAAGTAGAATATTTTCGAAGAGCTGCCTCAAGGCGCCCATTATTATCCCTAAGACGTGAAACCTCTTCTCTCAATCCTGCTTTATATGTTTGAAGGGTCGTCGCCAATGCAGCAGAACCTGCCTCATAATGAGCATGATTCAGTCCTGCTTGTCCCAGAGCAGAAGGAAGAACAGCAGAAATTTCATCTCGAAGTGTTTCCAGTCTTTCAGCAAGACCAGATGGTGAAGCGACAACTGTTGCTGTTCTTGCCATTGTCTCTTCTCTATTCTTATCAACATAAGAAGAGATTATGTCTTTAAGTTCTTTACGTAAAGATGCAACACGTGCTTTATCATAACGACCTAAAGGTTTTTTTGCTTCAGCAAGAAGTCCATCTGCTATTTCTGCAAGACTCGACTGCTCTTCTGGAAGAATTTGAGCAAAAGAAACTGAATCGTTACCTGCTTCATGAAGTGTTTTTCCTGTAAAACTCCAATAAAGAAGTCCTGCTGCCTGATAAAGATCACTATGACGAAGCACGTCCGAAGAATTGATTGGGGGTGCATTTATCTCCGCGCCCGCCTTGAAGATAGTTTCTAATGTCCCCTCTTCAAGAAGAGAAGGATACGCCCAATTGCTGTTCGATTCAATTTTATTTGCATGTTTGTATGAGCTGTCATTTTGTCTTTCTGTTGAAAGACCGCTCAGATCTTTAAAATGTCCTATCTCACCAGAAGTATCTTTTGTTAAACTAGTTCTGATTGCATAATTAAAATCAAAAAGACGAATGTCATATCCGTGTTCGTTATCTACACGAACAAGAATATTAGAAGGATCAAAATCGTTCTGACTGAATTTACCATCAAACAAATCACTTTTATCAAGAAGAGCAGAAAAAACACCCACTCGCATCATGACATCATCAGTAGTATATCCTCCATGTTTACCTTTATTTTCTGCTTTTAGTGTCAGATTTTCGCTTATTTTAGTAAACCGTTTTTTCTTCTCAACGTTATCTGCTTCAGCTATTTTATAACTAACTCCAAGCTCAGTGCAAAGAACCCCTTCCAATGTTTGATCTGGATTTATTTTTTGTATTTTGATTGCTGGTTTTTGTGAATCTGGATCAATTACGGCTGTATCAACAGAAAGAATAACAGATTCTGATCCACTAGTACCAAGAGTAGATTCAATAAAGTCATATGCCGCACGTTCATTATTAAGAGCAGCTGGAGAAATACCCATACGCGACTTCGCAAATTTATAAACATTGTCAGCATCATTTTCATATGTTACAATTGTCGCCAAATCTCCCTTATGTATTATTGTTTGATTCTGTTGTGCCATTTATTTCACCTGCTCGGTTGTTATTGCTGTGGAAATGATGATTTCATCGTTATGGCCAATCCAAACCCCTTTAAAGAGGTAAGTCTGATCATCGGAAAGAGTGCCTGCAAAAGGAGTGAATGTTTCTGATGTGCATGCTTTCACACCATGTACTGCTTTAAGTTTACTATAATCACAATGACTGATAGTGGAAACATCAGCGGCAAGAACATCATTGATACTAACGGCATCCGCGTTTGTGTTAAGAACAAACCTATAAGGATCATTGTAGTTCAGCGTGAGAAGCGCATCTGCGTAATAAAGATGAACGCCTGTATCTTTTCGCTGAATAACATTCAATCCCAAAACACATTGTACCTCTTGAATATAATTAGGGCCATTCTCTGTTGGAAGAAATGCATATGCTCGGGAATCAAAAGGATTTAGATAGGCAAACCTATTGTCAGGAGTAACGCAGAGAGAGAGGAGTCCAGCAGTAGGTTGTTCTTCATGTACTTTTTCAAAAAATTGAAGAGTTTCTAATAAAGGAAATTCTTTTTTCTCTAACTCATTTTTTCCCTGCTTTTCTTCTTCTTTTTGTTGTTCTTCTTTGGAAACCTCTTTTGGAAGAGAACTCTCTGTCTGCTCACCAGAAATAAATTCATAAAGACCATAACCAATCGCGAAAAAACTCGCGCACGCTGCAAGAGAGATTGATCCTAAAGTTAATGCTCCAAAACGTGCAGCTTTACCCAAAAATCCAACTTTTTGAGAACTGTTTTTACTCCCTCCTGTATCTGTTGAGCGTTGGTATTCTCCAAGTTTTGTTTCTAAACCACGTACAGTCATTTCAAGTTCGCGTATTCTTGAAACATAACCTCCTACTTCTTGTTGAGAGGCTAAAAGCGCTTGCCGCGCTTTTTCTTCTTCGCGGGCATTTTCTACTTCCTGCCTTCTCAGTTTTGTAGTAAGGTCTTTTTCTCTTCCTTCACGCAGCTGAATATCCGCAATATACCTCTGAATGACACCATTCCTTTCTTCAAGTGTTGTTTTAAGGACAGTATATTTTTCTTCAACACCAGCGAGCGTTGTCGAGAGTAAAGTGAGTTCCTCTGTCAATTTCTTTCCATTCCTTGTTTGTTCAGCGGAAAGCGCTTGATGCAGTTCATCAAGAGTAGAATATTCTGTTTGAAGTACACTAATTCTTTCAGCAAGAGCACCATTATCTCTAGCTGCAGTCTCCAGAGAAGCGTGTGCTTCCTGTAATTCTTTTGTAAGAAGAAGGACACTCTTTCTTTCGATTGGACGAATATCAATCAGCATCACGTATGTATCGTCAATTGGTTTTCTTACACCTTGTCCATCATCATACATCAAACAAGCGTCTCGAAGCGCTGCAAAACCATCGGGAATTGCTCGGATAGCGTCATATATTTCTCTTGAAGTTCCTTTCATCGAAATTCCATATTGTGCAAAAATGTTTGCCACAATATCTTTTTCCCTCAGTTCATGAAGAAGATAAAATATCATCTCTTCTGGCTTTTCCCAACGATCCATGATCGCGGAAAGAATATCCTCTCCATCAACAGTATTGCAAAGAGTTTCAAGTTCCAATGGAGTGACTCTGCTTGTAAGACCATCTGTGCAAAGAAGAAGATATGCCAGTTCATTTCGTGGAATAACAGTCACTTTTTTTATTTGAGGAGCGGAATGGGTTTCAGCGGAAAAATCTGTGCTTGGAAGTCCAAGAAAATTTTTAGGCCCTGTTCTACCATTGTCAATAACACAATAAGAGAGGAAAGGATCACTATCCTCACGAAATCTTTTTATCTGTGTGTACCCATCTGTGTCAGGTTCAGTAAGGAGTTCAAGTCCGCCAGAAGTTCGATGACCAAAGCCAACACTATCTCCTAAAGTAAGAAGATAAACATATTGATCATCGACAAGAGCGGCAGTAAATGTTGTGTATCTTTTTGGGACAGCTATGCGCAATTCATCATTTGTTTTTGTCACACAATTCTGAAGAAGCCTATCACAATTTTCAGGAGACAAGTGCTCATGGGCAGTCAGATCCTGAAGATTTCTGTAAAAAAGATGTGGCGCAACGGAAGATGCTGCTCGTCCTGAACCCCAGTACCCATCAGCGACAACAAATAACGCAGGAGATGAATCTATATACGCGATGCCAAAATCTTCAGATCCTTTTGTTGGATCTTTCAATCCCCTTTGTGAAACAATTTTATACGATACCATTATACACCCATAAAAGCAGAAGCAAAAATATTTCGACCAAATGATTGAATTCGTTTATTTTGATTGGGAAATTGTACTGCAATGACTTCTGATGGTCTCCCAATCGCTGCTTGAAATGCCGCGCGAGCGAGAAGTTCATAACTTGTAAATGAAATTGCGAAGGAATCATAAACAACAACGAGTTCTGCATCTTTAACTCCTCTTCCTGGTTTTTGTACAGCGAAGACATTTTGAACAGCTCTTTTTGGATTTTTGCCAAGAATATCAAATTCAGCAATGAAGTCTATCTCAGGTATGGAATTATTGTATCTTGCTTTGAAAAGAGCGATATTTCCTTTTTCTAATCCAATGATACCATATGTGCATTGCTGTTTTTGTTCCATGAACGTAAGATCAAAACCAGTTGTTTCTATTGCGGGAGGATCATAATTCCCATTCCACAACGCAAAAGCAGTACAAACAGAGCCTGAAAGTGCAAGTGGATACTTTCCTTGCTCTTCAAGAGTATGGTCGAAAAGAGTAAGAGAGACTGTTTCTCTCCCCGCGTCTTTTTGTTTTCCAAGAGTGTAAACTGAATTCGCGTCAACGCATATTCCAACAGGCTGGGGATAAAGAATATCCTTACGTTGATCGTCACGTTTTCTAGAAACAGTGAGAGATCTGCTGTTGTAGCAGAAGAATCTTCCCTCTTTATGCACTGGATCATCGTCAAGATAAAAGATAATGCCATCATCAAGTGGGACAAGAGGACCAACCGGAGCGCTTCCGTGAAGAATCCGCTCAAGTTCTGATGCGCCATTTGTTCTGAAGAGACCAAGACCGTGTTGTTTTTGATCTAGAGGAAAATTCGTGAGAGACCAATAGAGCGTTCCATCAACATGTGCCATTGCGCCGACAGCACTAGGATTTACTGTTTCTAGAGTTGGAGGTGCGTTGTATCTTTCTTTGAGATTGCCCTTTTCATCATACACAATAACACCATCCTTTACTGAAACAAAGATACCTTCTGGAGTATAAGTGCCATTCACATTCTTTATCGGAACATAGAGCCCATAAGGAGAAACTGTTTTTCCTGAAGATTCCTCCGGAAGAGAAAATTCTCTGTGAATTAAGAAAGGATAAACAGTATCAATAATGCGTAACTCTGAAGGCTTGCCTGCTCCCATATCTCTCGGTAATGCAATAATGTATTTCATAATTTCACCAATCCGTCGTTTTTTATGAGTTTCTCGACATAGCCTGTCAGTACTTGTCCATAGATGTGTTTCCAGAAAGGAGGAACATCCTTTTGTTGTTCAATATCTATGAGCGCTCTCCCACAATATTGTATTCTCTCATACATTGTTTGAGGAAATGTATCAGTGTGATGACCAAGATGGGCAAGAGCAACAGTAGTGATAGAGGAATTACCACGATAAGGAGTGTTTACACGCCATTTTCCGGGCTTGTCCAAAGAATCAAGAGCGTAAATTGCCATAAGGCGCTCATTGTATGTTTTCTGTCCCCACACAGGAGTCAGGATACTGGTAATTGTTTCGGAGATAGATGAGCTCCTTCTAAGGGCGGCATATTCAACTGTTGCTTCTGCGTACGCGACTGCTTTTTTCTGTTCCGCGCCCTTTGAAGAATCAAGAGAAGCAAGATAGTCAAAAACTTCTCCAGCAATAACAATGCCATGAAGATACATTTGTTTATAATTTAGATTAATCCACTCTCTGCGCTGCAGCCAAAAAGGGATACGTGAAGATATTCGCATTTCAGCAATTTCAAATATTGAGTTGTCTTCAGGAGTTGGAAGAGAATAATTTATTGGATCATGCATTTCCGCAGTTTCGCCAAGACCAAGAGTTGCTAATTCTAACTCATGAATCCGACGCTCAAGCGGAGTGATGCGAGAACAATGCTGGGAAAGCGTCGCGTTGCATGAAGGAAGAACGCTTCGAAGAAATGCTTCTCTTCCTGTTTTAAGGCAAATATCCACAAGTTCATCGTATGCCAACTGGAGAATGTACACAGAAGTATGGCGAGGATACTCTGCAAAGCCAGGTCTCAGGAGACTATAAAGAACTTCTACTTTTTTATCACTATCCTTTTCAGACTCAAATACCTTTTCTAGTAATTTAATCCCTTCAACAGTGTTTGGATCTTTCTCTGCTGCTTCTTGAAAATATGCAGAGGCAATAAGATATTCTCCACGAGAAACGTGGAGCATTCCAAGTTCAGTAACCGCAAGAGCGTATTCCACAGGAGCTGCTTCATTTCTGAACGCAATATCTTCAAAAGCGGCGTAGCGTTCGCTAGGATCAGTGAGCGTTCGTGCCGATTCTATTTCCATAAGTATTGCTGTGTTGTCCATAGTCATCTTACTTTGTTCTGATAAGACTTTCTTCTATTTTTTTAATTTCAGCCAATTCATTATTAAGAGCGTTAAAATTTGTTTCAAGCAATTTTACTTCAGTTTCCAAAGCAATTTTTCTGTTAAAAACAGCTGTTCTTTGAGTCGCTTTTTCTGTTTTTTCCTTCTCTTTCGCACCTTTTTGAAATGCGAAAATGTCACGAACAAGAGTTTGAGGAATCGGATCTGCGATATCATCTAATGGAAGTGTCGGAGAAGATAGAGCCCCAATATTCTCACCACTATACGGATTTTTGAAAATTTTGGACAATGCTTGACATTCATTGAGATCGAGCATCCTTTGTCCACCATACATAAGCTGGACAAAGCGTTTGGGTGTGCAGACAACATACCCAATTGAACCTGTTCCTAATAGTAGTTGTGTTTGACGAGGGAGTTCTTTTCTTGGAACAACATAAAAGTGCTGCTGCAATGCAGTCTTGAAGGCAGTGATAAATGCATCTATTGAAGTGTATGGTGTATAAACATCATCCACAAAGTCCAACCCTGTTGTTAAGATAACATCAATAAGAGAAGACGCTTTTTTAAGGCCAGAGTTCTTCGAAATATATTGTCGCTCATCAAAAGTGCGGACAAATTTATTTACTCCAAAAGAAATACCTGTCAAAAGTGTTGCGGCAAGAGAACCAAGCATAAATATTTCGCAATGACTGATTTCTTTATCATCAAACGCGGAAGTTTCTTTGCCGCCATACATTCTTGCAGTGAAATCTACTTTTGTTCTAGCGTCACGTTGAGCTGCTCCAGTAAATGTAGGATCCGCAAGCACTCGATCTGGCACAACAGCATAACAATATTCAGTCAAGAAATTACCCCCCCTATCCGCAAGATAAACACGCGTTTTCTCAAAAAGTTCATCAACTTCGCCATCAAGAGACTGAGTATCGACAAGAACATTTTTTGGAGTAATATCAAGATGCGCGATTCCCTGATTGCGAAGATATGCAACTGCGTCAGCAAGATTGAGAATTGTTTCACCAACATACGCGATCCACGCTGGAGAAGCACGAGAATCTTCATACATTTTAGCAAGATTTACTATTGTTGGCTCTTGATAATCAGCTTTTCTTGTTTGACGAAGACGACAAGCGCGCATGGTTATTTTGAGGCCTGCTTCCTGAGCAAGCGGTGTTCCACCTGAATCACTCTGTGCTTTTAGAGCAGCTAACGTATTTTCTGCTTCTTGATTTATTTCAACACGCAAGGGAGGAAGGAGAGATGGATGATAAAGAAGCGCGTCATGAAGACGATCTGCGTAAAATACATCCCGCACACTTGGAGCGTCTGGTTTAGCTGAAACAGGACGTTTAAAAAAGTTGTGCGTTGTTTTGACAGCAATATCTTTTGTATAATCAACAACAACAGTTCCAAATCTACCCCTGTATTCTTTAATCAGTGTTGTATCACTCATATTTTCACCATTGAATTCATATTGTTATCGTTGCCATGTATCGTGCAGGATTGCTTTGTTGCCCATTATAATAACCAAATCCCGAAATAGTATCATGAACAAGATCATCTCCCGCAAACCGCAGGCATTTTGTCGAAAAACCGCTGATGACAAAACCTGAAGCAATTGTATGAAGTGCATCAACGCCAATGCCTTCTCTGCTTGATACGTATGTTACAAGAGGAATTTTAGGAAGTGGAGAAAAATCCCCGTGATCTCCATGAGCAAAAAATGGAGTGCCATCATAGAGGACTGCAATAACTCCTTCAGAATTTGCTGCTGCTTTCAGTCGCTTTCTATATCCTACCGCTGTTTCAAGAGGAGTTGTTCCTCGTTCTAATCGTGATTCTGTTGGCTTATAAGCAAGGCGTTGTTTTTGTTTAATTCCACCAGCAGATTGAGCAAATGATGTAGGGCTGCCATATCGAGACCATTCCACAACTTCAATTGCATGATCCATTGTGGCAAATCCGAAAAGCGCATCCTTTGTACCAACAAGCGCTTCGAGTGTTCCATCAGTAACAGGATATGCTTTCCATTCTCTGCCATCGCCAATAATCAAGGTATTTCCAGAGAGCGCGACATAAAGTCCATCAGATGATGAAGAACGCAAGAGTTGAAGCGCGTCAATGTGCGCATTTGTTGAGTAGCGCGCGACAGCGTCCCATGAAAAGAATGGTGACCTACGTTCTCTTCCTATTGCGCCAATTCCGTAACCTGGAACAGTGAAAAATAATTCCTTTTCATTAAGAAGAAGAGAAGTCACGCCAACAATGTCATCTCTTTTACTTTTCTGTCCTTTTGTTAGTTCTGGTAACTCACTAAGACGAAGAACTTCTCTCCATGAATTCCCCAACTGCGTTACTCTGAGTACATCAATTCCTGATCGATGTGCACTGTAAAGTTCTTTTGTCTCAGAATCATACGCAAGTGCGCGTGGAATTTTATTTGACTCCAGAGGAACAAGAGAAACAACAGTAAACAAATTGCCATCTTGTTTCATGAAAGCGAGATGAGGATTATTGCCTTGGTAATATGTGGTGACAAAATATTCTCCTTTACCAAGTCGCTGACGTTTCATTGCATGATCGTCAATTTCTGTTGTATATGTTCTTGGTCTTTGTTCCAAAAAGAGCATCGTTTGTTTATACGTTCCACTTTTTTTATCATCTATTGGTGGAATAATTTCAGCAGCCGTTAATTCATCGATGACTCCTTTGACAACAGCAGTTCCTGTTTCCCACATTTGTTGTGTTGTGCTTGTGTGATTTCCAAGAACAACATCTATTCCTTCACGAACAGCACGCATATTTCCTATTCTTCCCATCCAGCCGGTAAAAATTTTATGGTTTGGATCATAAAGAGTAAGCTTCACAAGATCTGACATTTCAGAATCCATTGCTGCGGTGACTGCGTGAAAAAGAACCTCTTCGTAATCTGTCGCTGTTCGTGAGCGGGTTTTCGCATAGGTGAGAGCAACTCGATTTGCATGAACTTCTGCGGAACGAAGAAATTCTTTTCTTTTTTCAGGAGCGAGACTGGAAAACTCAGTATGCTTTAGTATTCTTTCTTCTACAAGCATGTTCCAATGGTCATGCGGACCAACAGCAGAAATAGTATCAAGAGTAGAAGCAGGAATAGCAAGGACATCTCCAAGAGCATTGCGTAATCGTAAGCGATCATTATCGACAGGACAAAATACTGTTTCAGGATCCCTACCAGAAACAGCAGCATACACTGCAGTAGTAATATCAACAGGATTGGAGACAAGAACAACAAGATCACCTGTCTGCTCTAAAACAGAAGCAACCTCTCTAACAGCAAGAACTGCGGAGGGGAATTGTTCTTTACGCATATCCATGATTTCTTTAACAATAGTTTCAAGTTCAGAAGTAAGGTCATTTCCAAGCACATCTTTATATTTTTCAAAAGAGTCAGATGCGTATGCCTCTTCAACGCGCTTTAATGTTTCCCATTCTTTTTTTAGGGAGTGCCATCTCGATGCAAATGCTTCTGGAGAATCATAATCCTCAGAGAGAAATGAGGTGAAGAAAGTACCTTTTGTTTTCCCGTTATAAGAAGGCACAGTATCATTTTCAAGGTGTAAGTCAATAAGATTACACCTGTTTGCATAAACGAGAATACTCCTTCTTCCCCCTCGCTGTTCCAAATCCACATGTTGTGTAAGTGTCGTTTTCAATTCAAGAAGAGTATTGTACGCAATAATCTTAGAGCCTATCCCGAAAGGAATAAATAGTAGCTTTCTCATTGAATAGATATTAGGGAATGGGTCACGTGAGAATGAGAAGAGGTGACCCGATGGGATTAGTTGTTAGAGATGATGGTTGGAGAATTCCGGATGAACT